>DATKAG010000259.1:0-7268 GCA_035498355.1 Myxococcales bacterium
TTTCCTCCGCCAGGTGAGCGACCTCCTGGAGGACGACGGGCTCTTCTTCCTGCAGATCGTCGCCCTCCGCCGCCCGCCCGAGGCCCTCTTCTTCCGCAACGACCGGGGCGGCTACTGGAACGCGGCCGACTTCACCTGGGCGATGTTCATGTCGAAGTACATCTTCCCCGGCGCCGACGCCAGCCTGCCCCTCTCCTTCGTCTCCAGCCAGCTGGAGAGGGCGGGCTTCGAGATCCGCCACATCGACAACGTCAACGTGCACTACGGCATGACCATCCACCGCTGGTACCGGAACTGGGAGCGCAACCGCGAGGCGGTGATCGAGGCCTACGGCGAGCGCTGGTACCGCCTCTGGCACCTCTTCCTCGCCTGGTCCGTCTTCACGGGCGAGGAGGGCCGCGGCGACTGCCTGCAGATCACCTCCCACAAGAGCCGCCGCTCCTTCGATCGCTCCCGCTTCGTAGGCTGAGAACCCGGGGACACAATCCAGGTTTCGATCCCGGAAATCCGTATTGTGTCCCCAGGTTCTTCCTCGATCAGAGGCTGGCGAGGAAGGCCAGCAGGGCGTCGCGGGAGCGGGAGTCGAGGTTCGCGAAGCGGTTGCGCGAGCGCAGGCCCTGGCCGTCGTGGGCGAGGACGGCGTCGCGGACCGTCTTGGCGCGACCGTCATGGAGGAGGACGGTGGCGTGGCGCAGGCCCCAGAGCGGCGCGGTGCGCATCTCCCGCGCGCCGGCGGCGCCCTGCACGATGCCGTCCCCCAGGCTCCCCATGTCGTGGAGGAGGAAGTCGGAGAACGGGTGGTAAGCCACCCGGTCCAGCGCCCTCACCGCGTTTCTGCCGGTGACCAGCGTGGGCACGTGGCAGACGGCGCAGCCGATGGCCGTGAAGACGCCTTCGCCGATCAGGCTCTTCAGGCTGAGCGGGCCGCGCAGGGGCGGGGCGAGGAAGGTCATGAAGTCGGCGAACTCCTGCACGTCGGCGCCGTCGGCGTCGTTCAGGTCCGGCCGGGGGTTGAAGGCCAGCGCCGCGCAGTCGCCCTGGGGGCAGTTCTCGTCGGGGAAGATGGGGCTGGTGATGCCCATCTCGTTGAGATACGCGTCCGCCGAGAACTGCAGGAGGGTGGGGTTGCCGTTCTTCCAGCCGAACTTGCCCACCCCCTTCGTCCCCGTCACCAGGTTGTCGACGATGGCCACCTTGCCCGCCGCCTCGGGAGTGAAGCGGGCCTGCCGCGCCGCCAGGGCGCGGAAGGTGGCGTCAGGGGTGGCGTCCACCAGGCCGAGCCCGAAGAGCGCGGTGGTGCGCCGCCGCGCCACCACGTTGGCGATGGCCGGGACCACTTCCGCCGGGTAGCTGTGCCCGGGCACGTCGCCGATGCCGTGATCCTGCAGGAGCGATCCGCCCAGCGCGGCCAAAGGATCGAAGCTCCCATCCGGGTTCTTCCGGCCGAAGCGCGTCTCCAGCCGGCCGTTGCTCCCGCCCGTGGGGCCGGTGTGGCAGGCGGCGCAGGAGTTCTCGTTGAAGACCGGCCCCAGCCCGTCGGCATTGCCCTCCACCTCCTGGAAGGACTCCTTGCCATCGTTGAAGGCGGCCAACTCGTCCTTGGTCAGGCCCGGCAGCGGATCGCCCAGCGCCGTGTGCGCCCGGACCAGCGCCTCGCTCACGTCCTCCGTCGCGTTCTCCTGGGCATCGAGCTGATCCGGGGATTTCGCCCCGCAGCCGCAGACCAGCACAACGCCGATCGCAAACGCCAGTGTACGTGCGTGCATGATTCCCTCCTGTTGCGTTTGTGAATTGCCTGCGCCCGAGCTTTCGACGCAGTCGATCGACTGGCTCCCTCTTCGAGGGCGCCCGTTCTCTGCCACTTCCTGCGCGGGGGTGTCGAGAAGGGGAATTTTGCATTTGGGTCCAATGACTACAGTGACCCACAATGGATTATCGAATTTTGCGATCGCCCCGCTGGGCTGCGTTGGCGAAAGCGGACTCTTCCCCCGCTTTCCCCACCCTGTCCGGCGCTGAACGCTCCCTGGGCCGCGCCGGTTCTCCGGGCCGGCGGCGTCTCCACCAGAGCGGCCATGGCCCTCAAGCCCATCGCGGTGTCGCTGCCGGGAAGTCCGGAGGCCGCGGACCCCTCGGTGGCGCGGGGATCGGGTCCGCCTTCGCGCTCGAGATCGTCGCCCGGGGCGTGGCGCCCTGGACGTCAAGCCGGGGAACTTCATCCGCGGGGCGCGGACGGGGCGGCTGTACTGGATCGACTTCGAGCTCTCCCGCCTGCGTTCGCAACCCCGCTGGGCGGAGGACGTCGCCGGGCACCGCCAGCTCCTGGAGCAGGTCTTCGAGCTCTCCCGGCACGGCCTCGCCTGATCGATCCGGTTTGTGGCCCCCGGCGGCCGGCTGTGCGTGTAGGAAGAGCGGGATGTCCGAGGCCCGGGAAGCGGTGGCGCGGCTGCTCTGGACGCGGCGGGGGGCGCGCCGCGCTCCCACCACCGCCGCGCTCGACGCGGCTCTCGGGCGGCTGCGCCGGGGCGAGCTCTTCCGCCTCTGCGAGCTCGACCCCCGCGGGCCTCTCTACCTGCTCCCTACCCGGGAGCTGGTCCGCGCGCTGGCGGCACGGGTGCGCGCGCTGCGGCCCCGCAGGGTGCTGGAAGTGGCTGCCGGAGACGGGTTCCTCTCCCGGCTCCTCTCGGAGGCGGCGCCGGAGATCGAGGTGATCGCCAGCGACTCCGGCGTCTGGAGCGACCCGCGGGAGCGGATGAGCCCGCGGGAACGGCTCGAGCTTGCCGGCGTGGCGGTGCCCGGCGTGCGCCCGGGGCCCGCGGTCCTGCGGCTGGAGGCGCTGGCCGCGATCCGCAAGACCCGGCCCGACCTGGTCCTCGCCTGCTGGCTCCCTCCGGGCGGCCTCCTCGAGCGGCTGATCCGCGCCCCGGTCCGCTACCTCCTGGAGATCGGAGCGAAGGACGGGGTGACCCCGGGCGCCTGGGCCTGGCGCTACGCGCACGAGTTCTGCGAGGACCTGGAGAAGGACGCGCGCTGCCGGCTGGACGAGCGCCCCGGCCGCGAGCTGCATTCGCGGGTCACCCTCTATTACGGCGCGCGCCACCCCGATCACTTCCGGGAGCGCGTGCGCCCGGGCGACTGGCTCTGGCAGTTCCGCCCCCGTCCCGGGCCGGGGTGATTTGCCCTCCGGGCTCCTCCCTTGCGATGCGCGCAGACTTCTGTCCTACTACCGCGCCCGGAGGTCCCATCCCCATGACGCTCTCCCGCCGCGCGCTCCTCGGCGCCGCCGCCTGCTCCACGCTGCTTCCCCGCCGGACCTTCGCCGCCAGCGCGGCGAAGCTCCGCATCGGGCTGCTCCTCCCGTACTCCGGCACCTACGCGGCGCTGGGCCACAACATCACCGACGCCATGAAGCTCGCCGCCGGCGAGCACGGCGGCAAGCTCGGGGGCCGGGAGGTGGAATGGGTGGCGGTGGACGACGAGTCGGATCCCGCCAAGGCCCCCGCCAACGTCAACAAGCTGATCGCGGGCGAGAAGGTGGACATCCTCACCGGCCCGGTCCACTCCGGCGTGGCGATGGCCATGATGCAGATCGTCCGCCAGGAGGAAGTGCTCACCATCGTCACCAACGCCGGGGCCCAGGCGGTCACCGGCACGCTCTGCGCGCCCCACGTCTTCCGCACCTCCTTCTCCAACTGGCAGACCTCGTATCCCTGCGCCGACGTGCTGCTCAAGGCGAACCAGAAGAAGGCGGTGCTGATGTTCTGGAACTACTCCTTCGGCCAGGAGTCGATGGCCGCCTTCAAGGAGGGCTACCTCAAGGGCGGGGGAACGATCGTCAAGGAGATCGCGGTCCCCTTCCCCAGCACCGAGTTCCAGGCCAACCTCTCCGAGATCGCCGCGCTGGCGCCCGACGCCGTCTTCGTCTTCTTCGCCGGCGCGGGCGCCGCCAAGTTCGTCAAGGACTACGCGGACGCCGGTCTGCGCGACAAGGTGCAGCTCTACGGCTCGGGCTTCCTCACCGAGGGCGTGCTCGCCGCCGAGGGACCCGCCGCCGAGGGGATCAAGACCACGCTGCACTATGCCGACGGCCTGGACAACGCCGCCAACAGGAAGTTCCGCGCCGCCTTCAAGAAGGCCACCGGCCGCGAGGCCGACGTCTACGCGGTGGCCGGCTACGACACGGTGAACGCGCTGGCGCTGGCGCTGCAGAAGGTGAAGGGCGACACCGGCGCCCGCAAGGAGCTGATCGCGGCGCTGGAGTCGACCCGCTTCGACAGCCCCCGCGGTCCCTTCCGCTTCTCCAAGGCGCACAACCCCATCCAGGACGTCTACCTGCGCCAGGTGAAGGGCGGCGCCGAGACGGTGCTCGGGGTGGCGATGAAGGACGCGGAGGACCCCGCGGCCGGCTGCAAGATGGGGAAATGAGCCTTTCGCTGTTCGCCCTGCAGCTGGTCAACGGCGTCGAATACGGGCTCCTCCTCTTCCTCGTCGCCAGCGGCCTGACGCTCGTCTTCGGCGTGCTCGGCGTCCTCAACTTCGCGCACGGCTCCTTCTACATGCTGGGCGCGTACCTGGCCTTCTGGATCTCGGAGCGCACCGGCAGCCTCTGGCTGGCCATCCTCCTCGGCGTCCCGGCCATGGTGCTGATCGGCCTGCTGGTGGAACGCCTGGCCATCTCCCGCCTCTACGCCAGGGACCACCTCTCCCAGGTGCTGCTCACCTACGGCCTGGTGCTCCTCTTCAACGAGCTGCAGCGCGCGCTCTGGGGCAACGAGGTGCACGGGGTGAGCACCCCCGGGGCCCTCTCCTTCACCGTGCCCCTGGGCGCGCAGACCTGGCCGGCCTGGCGCGCCTTCACCTCCTTCTCCTGCATCCTCCTCGCCCTGGGCATGCGCCAGGTGGTGCTGAAGACGCGCTTCGGGATGCGGGTGCGCGCCGGGGCCTCCAACGCGGAGATGGTGGAGGCGCTGGGCATCGACGTGCGCCGCCTCTTCTCCATCCTCTTCTGCGCCGGCACCGCCCTGGCGGGCCTGGCGGGAATGCTGGCCGCGCCCCTCACCACCGTCTACCCGGGGATGGGCGAGAGCGTGCTCATCCTCTCCTTCGTGGTGGTGGTGATCGGCGGCATCGGATCCATCAAGGGAGCGTTCTTCGGAGCGCTGCTCGTGGCCCTGGCCGACACCTTCGGCAAGGTCCTCCTCCCCGGCTTCGCCAGCGCCATGGTCTACGCGGTGATGGCCGCGGTGCTCCTCTGGCGGCCCCGGGGCCTTTTGGGCGCCGCCCCCGAGGGCCGATGAGGCGCCGCCTCCTCCTGCTCGCGGGCGCCGCCGCGCTCGCCGCGGTGGCCTTCAGCGGCGACCGCTTCTGGCTGCAGTTCCTGGGCAAGGCGATGATCGGCTGCATCCTCGCCATCGGCCTCGATCTGTTGGTGGGCTTCACCGGGCTGGTGAGCCTCGCGCACTCCGCCTTCTTCGGGCTCGCCGCCTATGCCCTGGCCGGCCTCACCAACGGCCTGGGCCTGACGAGCCCGCTCGCCACCCTGCCGCTCTGCCTGGGGGCGGCCGCCGCGGCCGCGCTGATCATCGGCTGGCTGAGCCTGCGCGCCACCGGCGTGTACTTCATCATGGTGACCCTGGCCTTCACCCAGATGCTCTACTACTTCTTCAACGACGCCCCCTCGCTGGGCGGATCGGACGGGCTCTACGTGCAGGCCCGGCCCGTCGACAGCCGGCTGGCCGCCTACCTCGCCATCTGGGCCTCGCTGATCGCCGTCTACCTCCTGCTCTCCCAGATGCTGCGCGCGCCCTACGGCAGGGTGCTGGAGGGCATCCGGGGCAACGAGCAGCGCATGCGCTCTTTGGGGTTTCCCACCCGCCGCTACAAGCTGGTGGCCTTCGTCATCGCCGGGGCCACCGCGGGGCTCGCGGGCTACCTCGACGCCACCCTCTACGGCTTCGTCACCCCGGCCCAGCTGGGGTGGCGGCAGTCGGGCCTGATCCTCGTCACCGTGCTCCTGGGGGGAAAGGGGACCCTCTATGGGCCCGCCTTCGGGGCCCTCCTGCTCGCCTTCATCGAGCACTACGGCGAGCAGGTGACGGAGCACTGGAACGCCTTGATCGCCGCGCTGGTGATCGCGGTGGTGCTCTTCCTTCCCCGCGGGCTGGCCGGGCTGCTGCAGGGGAGGCCCCGTGGCTGAGGCCCTGATCGAGACCCGCGGCCTCACCCGCCGCTTCGGCGCCCTGGCGGCGGTGGACGGCGTCTCCCTTTCCTTCGAGAAAGGGCGGCTGCACGCGGTGATCGGCCCCAACGGCGCGGGGAAGTCCACCTTCCTCAACCTCCTCTCCGGCGAGCTGCGCGCCAGCGCCGGCCGCGTGCTCCTCGGCGGGGCGGACGTCACCCGCGCCCCTCCCGACCGCCTCTCCCGGCTGGGGGTGGGCCGCGCCTACCAGACGGCCAACCTCTTCCCCGAGCTCTCCTGTGGAGATTGCGTCTGGCTGGCGGCCCAGTCCCGGCTTCCCTCCTCGATGCACTTCTTCCGCCCCGCCGAGCGGTACTCGCAGGTCGGGGTGCGCGCGGCCCGGGCCCTGGAGGCCTGCGGCCTGGGGCAGCGCAGCGCCGCCATCGCCGGGCAGCTCAGCTACGGGGAGCAGCGCCAGCTGGAGATCGCCATGGTGCTCGCCACCGACCCCGTCCTCCTCCTCCTCGACGAGCCCCTGGCGGGGCTGGGGCACGACGAGGCCCTGCGGGTGGTCGCGCTCCTGCGCGAGGTGGCCAGGGGCCGCACCGCCATCCTGGTGGAGCACGACATGGACGCGGTGTTCAGCATCTCCGACAGCGTCACGGTGCTGGTGGACGGCCGGGTGCTGGTGAGCGGCAAGCCGGAGGAGATCCGCCGCAGCGCCGCGGTCCGCGATGCCTACCTGGGAGGGGACTTCGCGTGACCCCGCTCCTGGAAGCGACGGAGCTGCACACCTTCTACGGCGCAAGCCACGTCCTGCACGGGGTGAGCTTCTCCATCGCCGAGGGCGAGACGGTCACCCTGATGGGCCGCAACGGGATGGGAAAGACCACCACCATCCGCAGCGTGCTGGGCCTCACCCCGCCGCGCGCCGGCACCGTGCGCGTGCGGGGCAAGGCGGTCACTGGCTGGCCGGCGCACCGCATCGCCGGCGAGGGGATCGCCCTGGTGCCCGAGGGCCGGGGGATCTTCCCCACCCTGACGGTGCGGGAGAACCTCCTGGTGGCGCAGAGGCCGGGCCCCTGGTCCCTGG
>DATKAG010000260.1:0-4731 GCA_035498355.1 Myxococcales bacterium
GCCTCCCCTCCACGGAAGGGCGCGAGCCTCCGCTCCCCGACCTGCTCGACCAGGCCGCGCGCGACTTCGAGCAGGGCCGCTACGAGGACGCGCTGGAGTGCGCCCGCGAGGCGACGCGCGCCGACCCGGGCAGCGTGGCCGCCCACCACTTCCGCGGCGCCGCCCTGGCCGAGCTGGGACACATCGAGGAGGCGCGCACCGCCTATTCCCGCGCCCTCGCCCTCGACCCCGACGATCCCGAGGTGCTGCGCTCCTCCGCCGACCTGCACGTGCGCAGGCTCGGGTCACGCGACGACCTGGAGCTGGCCCTGCAGTACGTGAAGCGGGCGCTGCCCCGGGCGCACAAGAGCCGCGACCGCGAGCTGCTCAAGGAGCTGTACCTCATCTCCGCCATGGCCCTGGACGACCTGGGCCGGCCGGGCGACGCGCTCTCCTCGGCGAACCGGGCGCTGGAGCATGACCCCAAGGACCGGGAAGCGCGGCGGGAGAAGGGAGTGGCCCTCTTCGAGCTCTGCCGCTTCGACCAGGCGAAGTCGGAGCTCTCCAGGCTGGCCACGGAGACCCCCGACGCCTGGGCCGAGCACTATCTGGGCCTGATCGCCGAACGGGCGCACGACGACGTGGCGGCCGCGGCCCACTTCGCCCGGGCGCAGAAGCTGGACCCGGACGCCTTCAAGCCCACCGCCCAGGCACCGCGCGCGGTGTTCCAGAGGATCGTGCAGGAGGAGCTGGAGAAGCTCCCCCCCGCCATCAAGGCCGGCCTGGCGCGCGCCAACTTCGAGGTGGAGGACCTGCCCGAGGTAGGCGACCTGGTGGCCACCGATCCGCCGCTCTCGCCAGGCATCCTCGGCCTCTTCCGGCCTCCGCCGGAGAACGCCTCTTCAGAGGTCCGTCCCACCATCCTCCTCTACCGGCGCAACCTCTCCCGGGCGGCGCACAACGATGACGAGCTTCGCCGCGAGGTCCGCGACACCTTGATGCACGAGGTGGGGCACCTGAACGGCGAGGACGACGAGCAGCTCCGCGACCGCGGGCTCTAGGTTCCTCACCATGAAGATGATCGACGTCGGAGAGAAGGATCGCACCTCTCGCGTGGCGATCGCTCGCGCCGAGCTGCGCTGCGCGCGCGAGACCCTCAAGCTGCTCAACGAAGGCCGGCTGGAGAAGGGCGACGCGCTGGCCGCGGCCCGGCTGGCCGGGATCATGGCGGCCAAGCGGACGCCGGACATCCTGCCCCTCTGCCATCCCATCGTGCTGGCGGGGGCGGACGTGGACGTGGCCTGCGACGAAGGGGCGGGGGTGGTGCGCATCGAGTCGCGGGTGCACGCGGTGGAGCGCACCGGGGTGGAGATGGAGGCGCTCACCGCGGCGATGGCGGCGGCGCTGACCATCTACGACATGGCCAAGCGGCACGACCGGGGGATGGAGGTGGTCTCCGTCCGCCTGGTGCGCAAGAGCGGGGGGCGCTCCGGGGAGTGGACCCGGAACGACGAGGCGCCCCAGCCGCGCGCGGAGGAGCCGCTCACGCCTGTGCGGGCGGCGAAGAAGCGATAGTCAGTGCGCTCCGCCCGAGCTGATGAAGCGCTCGGCGTCGATGGCGGCCATGCAGCCCGTGCCGGCGGCCGTGACCGCCTGGCGGTAGGATGGATCGGCGGCGTCGCCGGCGGCGAAAACGCCGGCCACCGAGGTCTGGGTGGTGCCGGGCTTCACCTTGATGTAGCCCACCTCGTCCATCGCCAGCTGGCCCTTGAAGAGCGCCGTGTTGGGCTCGTGGCCGATGGCGACGAAGAGGCCGCCCAGGGGGATCTCGCGGACCTCGCCGGTGCGGGTGTCCTTGGTACGCACGCCCCGGACGCCGGACTCCTTCTCGCCCAGCACCTCGACCACCTCCTGGTTCCAGGCCCAGGCGATCTTCGGGTTGGCCTTGGCGCGCGCCTGCATCACCTTGCTGGCGCGCAGGGAGTCGCGGCGGTGGATGACGGTCACCTTGCTCGCCATCTTGGTGAGGAAGGTGGCCTCCTCCATGGCCGTGTCGCCCCCGCCCACCACGCCCACCTCCTTGCCCCGGAAGAAGAAGCCGTCGCAGGTGGCGCAGGCGGAGACGCCGTGGCCGGAGAGCCGCTTCTCCGAGGGGATGTCCAGCCACTTGGCGGAGGCGCCGGTGGCGATGATCACCGTCTCCGCTTCCAGCTCGCGGCCGTCGTCGCCCTTGATCTTGAAGGGCCGCTTGCCCAGGTCGACCTTCGACACCATCCCGTCGATGATGGTGGTGCCGAAGCGCTCGGCCTGGGCGCGGAAGAGCTCCATCATCTCCGGCCCCAGGACCCCCTTGGGGAAGCCGGGGTAGTTCTCTACGTCGGTGGTGATGGTGAGCTGTCCGCCCGGCTGCAGGCCGGAGAAGAGGACGGGCTTGAGGTTGGCGCGGGCGGCGTAGATGGCCGCCGTGTAGCCCGCCGGGCCGGAACCGATGATGACCACCTGCTGCTTCTCCACGATCTCTCCTTGCCGGGGGGCGCAGTCTACAGTGCCCGGGCGGTTCCGGGGGAAGGCTTCCCACCCGGCTTCTGCTAGACTGTCTTCAGTCGCCGAGGTCCCTTGGATCCCTCACAGCTCAAGAAGATTCCCCTCTTCGCCAACCTCACGCCGGACCACCTGGCCAAGGTGGCGGACATCGCCACCCAGAAGCAGGTGCGGGCGAACGAGAAGATCTTCCAGGAGGGCGAGGTGGGGACGGAGATGTACCTGATCGGCTCGGGGAAGGTGCGGATCTCCAAGATGGTCCCGGGGGTGGGCGAGGAGGCGCTGGCCATCCTCGAGCCGGGCAGCTACTTCGGGGAGATGGCGCTGATCGACGACACCCCGCGCAGCGCCGACGCCACCGCGCACATTCCCTGCACTTTGTATGTCATCCAGAAGGCGGGGCTGGAGGAGCTGATGTTCCTCCACAAGGACCTGGCGTACGAGCTGCTCTGGACGTTCGTGCGCACGCTCTCCGCGCGGCTGCGGGAGACGAACGACAAGATCAAGGCGTTCTTCGCCTTGAGCGCCCGGTTCTGAGACCGGGGTCCTTTTTTTGGGCTCCTGTTTGCGGACCCTTGTGTCCGTGGGGGCGTGGCATGCGCGCTGCAGTCGCGCTTCGGCGTGGCGCAGGGCGAACGAATCCTCGGCGAAGGGGCATCGAGTCTGGCGGATGCCGAGCTCCTGCGCCTGGTCCTGGGCGGGCGCGACGAGCTGCTCGCCAGCCGTCTGCTCTCGCGGGGGTTGTCGGGTCTGCGCCGCGCCTCCGCTGGCGAGCTTCTGCTGGAGCCAGGGATGACCGCCGCCTCGGCGGCGCGCCTGCTGGCGGCGCTGGAGCTGGGGCGGCGGGTGGCCCTGGCGCCGGCTTCGGAGCGCAGGCGCCTCTTGCGGGCGCAGGACGTCGCCCTGGCGCTCTGGTCGCGGCTGGCGCATCTGCCGCACGAGGAGTTCTGGGCGGTGTTGATGGACGCGCGGCTGCGGGAGATCCGCTGCGTGCAGATCGCCCGGGGCGGGCTGACGCAGTGCTCGGTCTCGCCGCGCGAGGCGTTCGCGCCCGCGCTCGTCCACCGGGCGCCGGCGGTGGCCTTCGTCCACAACCATCCCTCGGGGGAGGCGCAGCCCAGCGGCGAGGACCAGCGGCTGCAGCTTTTGCTCGACGAGGCGGGCCGCGCCCTGGGGGTGCGGGTGGTGGATCACCTCGTGCTGGCGGAGGGCGGGGTGCACAGCGCCATCGAGGGAGCCTGTCCGCCGCCCGATCCGGAAGCACTCGTTCCGCGCTGCGGCGTGGGGTAAGGAGGAGGGGGATGGAGCTGTCTGCGGCGCTGCAGGACCACTTCGGGTACCCGTCGTTCCGCAAGGGGCAGGAGGCCATCGTCCGCTCGGTGCTCTCGGGGCGGCCCACCATCGCCATCCTTCCCACCGGCGGAGGCAAGAGCCTCTGCTACCAGCTTCCCGCCTTGCTCCTGGAGGGCACCACGGTGGTGGTCTCGCCGCTGGTGGCCCTGATGAAGGACCAGGTGGACGCGCTGCGCGCCCGGGGCATCGCCGCCACCTTCGTCAACAGCTCGCTGGCCGAGGGCGAGCGGCAGGAGCGGCAGGCGGCGCTGCGCCGGGGCGACTACCGGCTGCTGTACGTCGCTCCCGAGCGCTTCAAGTCGCCCTCCTTCCTCTCCTCCATCGCCGGGGTGAAGATCCCTCTGCTGGCGGTGGACGAGGCGCACTGCATCTCCGCCTGGGGGCACGACTTCCGGCCCGAGTACCAGCAGCTCGCCCGGGCCCGCGAGCAGATCGGGGCGGAGCGGGTGCTGGCGCTCACCGCCACCGCCACTCCGGAAGTGCGCCGGGACATCGCCGACGCGCTCGAGCTGCGCGATCCCCGGGTGTTCGTTGCCGGGTTCGATCGGCCCAACCTCTTCATCGAGGTGCTGCGGGTCGGGGGCGACAAGGACAAGCTGGGGCGGCTTCTGGCGCTGTCCCGCGCGGGCGGGCCGGGCATCATCTATGCCGCCACCCGCAGGAACGTGGAGAAGGTGGTGGGGGCGCTGCGCGCCGGCGGCATCGACGCGCTCGGCTATCACGCGGGCATGGGCGACGAGGAGCGGACGGAGGCCCAGGAGCGGTTCGTGCGCGGCGAGGCGAAGGTGATCGCCGCCACCAACGCCTTCGGGATGGGGGTGGACAAGCCCGACATCCGCTTCGTCGCCCACTTCGACG
>DATKAG010000261.1:0-4562 GCA_035498355.1 Myxococcales bacterium
GAAGCCGCGGGCGTGCTGCTGGGCGAGAAGACCGTCAGCCGCGCTAATCCCAAGCTGGTGCGCGCCTCCGCGGGCTCGCTCTTCCGTTTGCCCATGGTCGAGGTCAAGCTGGAGGAGGCGGCGGAGACCCTGCGTGCGCGCGGCCTGCGCCTGCTGGCCACCTCGTCGCACCGCGGCACCCCCCTCGACCAAGCCAGGCTCGCCGGGGCGCTCGCGCTCTTCATCGGCAGCGAGGGCGCGGGCGTCCCCCGCGACCTGCTGAAGAAGATGGACGAGGTGGTGGCCATCCCGCACTCGCCCAAGGTCGAATCGCTGAACGCGGGCGTGGCCGCGAGTATCCTGTTGTATGAGGCAGCTCGGCAGAGGCAAAGAGATTGTTGATTTATCGATTTGTTCATTTATTGATTTGCCGCTGGCCGGGAAAATCAATAAATCAATAAATGAGTCAATGAATAGATCCTCTCGGCGACAGCGATGAGTTTGTTCCAACCCATTCCGTCCGGCCCTGACGGCGCCGACCGCACCCGCCCGCTGGCCGACCGTATGCGCCCGCGCACCCTGGAGGAGTTCGTCGGGCAGGAGCACATCCTGGCCCCGGGCAAGGCGCTGCGCCTGCAGATCGAGCGCGACGATCCCGGCTCCCTGCTCTTCTGGGGGCCGCCGGGGGTGGGCAAGACCACGCTGGCCAAGATCATCGCCCGCATGACCCGCAGCGAGTTCATCGAGTTCTCCGCCGTGCTCTCGGGCATCAAGGAGATCAAGCAGGTCATGGCCGACGCCGAGAAGGCGCGCCAGTACGGCACCCGCACCATCGTCTTCATCGACGAGATCCACCGCTTCAACAAGGCCCAGCAGGACGCCTTCCTCCCCCACGTGGAGAAGGGCAACATCCGGCTGATCGGGGCCACCACCGAGAACCCGTCCTTCGAGATCATCGGGGCGCTGCTCTCGCGCTGCCGCGTCTACGTGCTCAACCCGCTGACGGAGGAGCAGATCGTGGCCCTGCTGCGGCGCGCGCTCCAGGACAAGGAGCGCGGCCTGGGGCAGACCCCGCTCGCGGCCGCCGACGAGGTGCTGCGCAAGATCGCCGCCTACTCCTCGGGCGACGCGCGCTCCGCCTACAACGTGCTCGAGGTCGCCGCCAATACCGCGCTGGCCAAGTCCGGGGGCTCGATCACCGACGAGATCGTGCACGACGCCCTGCAGCGCCGCGTCCTGCTCTACGACAAGGCCGGCGAGGAGCACTACAACCTCATCTCCGCGCTGCACAAGTCGGTGCGCAACTCCGATCCCGACGCCGCCCTCTACTGGCTGGGCAGGATGCTCGAGGCAGGCGAGGACCCGCTCTACATCGCCCGCCGCGTGGTGCGCATGGCGGTGGAAGACATCGGCTTGGCCGACCCCCAGGCCCTCGCCCTCACCATGGCTGCGCGCGATGCCGTGGACTTCATCGGCATGCCCGAGGGCAACCTGGCGCTGGCCGAGGCCGTCGTCTATCTCTCGCTCGCCCCCAAATCCAACGCCCTCTACACCGCCTACGGGCAGGTGCAGCAGGACGTGGAGCAGACCGCCGCCGAGCCCGTCCCGCTGCACATCCGCAACGCGCCCACCGCGCTCATGAAGGGCCTGGGCTACGGCAAAGGCTACCAGTACGCCCACGACCTGGAGGAGAAGGTGGCCGACATGGAGTGCCTGCCGGAGGGGCTGAAGGGCCGCCGCTACTATCACCCCACCAGCGAAGGCGTGGAGGAGCGCCTGCGCAAGCGCCTGGAGGAGATCCGCAAGCTGCGCATTGGCAATAGCCCAGGACGAAGTCCTGGGGAAGAGGCCAAACCCTCCCGCTAGTCCCGCAGGGACGATTGGATATCGCAGCCTGCAGGCGGCATTTGTGTTAGCCCGGCGCCTAAGCGCCGGGGTGCCGCACCCGAGAGGCGCTTGCGGCACGGCTGAGGCCATGCCCTTCCGAAACCTCTGTGCCCCCGTGCCTCCCTGGTGGGTCTTCCCAGGGGAAGGTCACCGGAAGCGCGCCCGGTGCTCCTTCAAGATGCACCGGTCCATGACCACGAAGATGCCGGCGCGGCGCGCCTTCTCCGCCGCCTCGTCGTGCACCACGTCCTCCTGCATCCAGATGCAGGGCACCCGCAAGCGGATGGCGGCCTCCACCACCTCGGGGACGAACTGGGGCCGGCGGAAGATGTCCACGATGTCGATTTTCTCCGGCGCTTCCCCGAGCGAAGGCCACGCCTTCTCGCCCAGCGCTCCGCGGATGTTGGGATTCACGGGAATGATACGGTAGCCCTGCTGCTGCAGGTAAGCGGCCACGCCGTAGCTGGGACGCAGCGGGCTGGAGGACAACCCGACCACGGCGATGGTCTTGGCTTTCTTCAGCATCTCGCCGATCTGGTCGGCCTGGGTAAAGGCGGAGGGCATGGCCGGGTCCGCAGAGCCGCAGCGGGCGGAAGGCCATTCTATAGAAGCGCCGCCACGATGCCTAGGGGATCGCGCGGCCGTTCCCTACTTTCGGGGATATACTGCTTTGGATCAGGAGGTTGCTATGAAGGCCCTCCGCTTGCTGCTCCGCGTCACCGCCCCCGCCCTGCTGGCCGGGCTGCTGCTGACCGGATGCTTCGTGGAGTCGCTGCACCCCATCTACGACAAAGCCGTGCCGCCCGCTGCCACCGACGCCTCCCTCCTCGGAAGCTGGCAGAGCGAAAAGGGCGCCGACGACAAGCCCGCCTCCCTGGCCATCGCCGACCAAGGAGACAACCGCTACTCACTGAAGTACACCGAGGAGGGCAAGACCACCGAACTGCGCGCGGTCCGCGTGCCGGTCGGCGGCCAGCATTACCTCGACGTGTGGATCGAGCAGTGGGACCAGTTCCAGTTGCCCCTGGCTGCTTCCGCGCACCTGACCCCCACCCACAGTTTCTGGAAAGTCTCGCGCGACGGGGACACGCTCACGCTCGCCCGCCTGGATTACGACCGGCTGAAGGAGAACATCGAGAAGCACAGGGCGGCCCCGGACTATACCGTGGTGGACGACGACTTCCTGGTGCTGACGGGATCGCCGGCGCGCCTGCGGATCTTCCTGCAGAAGTACGCGGCCGACCCGGCGGTCTTCGCCCAGCCGCTCGTCTTCCACCGCCAGAAGTAAGGCGGCGGGGCGCTACTCCTTCTTGGCTCCCGGAGGCGCCGATTTTTCCTTGAACCTCTTGGTGGCCAGCTTGCGCAGCGTGTCGGGGATGTTCTTGTTCATGGAGAGGGCCTTCAGATCGTTGACCAGCAGATGGCCCATCAGGCCCAGGGAGAGGTCGAGAGGGCAGCGGGGATTGTTGGCCAGGGCGCGCACCACGCCGTAGTTCTTCATGAACTTCTTGGTGCGGGCGATGTCGCGCAGCACGCTCTCCTGCACGTTCTTCATGCCGGCGAAGGTCTCGATCTCGCCGTCGCTCACCTTGGGGGACTGCAGCACCGCCGACGACACCACCTTGGAGCCGTCGCGGATCAGGATGAAGCGCTCTTCCTTGTTGCCCCGCATGGAGAGTTGCACGCGCTCGCCCACGGTGAGGCGTGAGATCTTCTGCAGGGGGGAGAGGCGCTCGCGGCTGTCGGCTTCGGCCTGGCGCATCTTCAGCGTCTTCTCGTCCACGGCGGCGGGCCCGGCCGCCGCGCGCGTGGCCGCGGGGTCGATCTGCAGCGCGGCCGCGGCCGCCCGGGTCTCCTCGTCGTCCAGGGTGCCCCCCACCAGCTCGAACGGCTTGCCCTCCTCGGCGGCGATCTCGGCGGCGTGCTCCAGCTCGTACTGCGTCTTGCCTTCTCCGCCCACCTCTTCGTAGGCGGGCACCTTCAGGGTCAGCTCGCCCAGCGCCTGCAGCTCGGCGTGCAGCTTCGCGCTCTCTTCCGCAGTGAGGTGGACGTTGGTGCCCAGGGCGTGCAGGATGTGCGGCGACTTCTGGACGCGGACGCTGGCCAGCATCATGTCCACCAGCTCGCGCGAGGCCGTCTGCGCCATCTCCATCAGCGCCGCCTCCGGCACCGCGGGGTTGTCCAGCAGCGCCGGCATCAGCTTGGGACGCCGGTTGTCGGGCGCGACAAAGTAGTCCAGCACCTCGCGCGGGCTCTGGGGATCGCGGCAGGCGGCCAGCGAGCTGGCTTCGTCCCAGCCCGCCAGCGTCATCTTGGCCTGCTCCGCGAACAGGGGGTTGGTGGTCAGGTAGACGAGGATCTCGATCATCTCGGCGGGGGGCACGCTGAGCGCGCCCTTGGAGGCCGCGCGCATCACGTTGGCGGGCGCCGCCGACTGCCGGATCAGATCAATCATGCGCGCCATGCGCCGCCCCTCCCTTCTCCGCCAGAGTCTCCAGTTCGCTCACCACCCGCTCCAGCTCTTCCACCAGAGGATTGTTGCCCGCCTGCCGGAAAGTTTCAACCAGCGCGCGATAGTACCAGAGCGTGCCCTCGCGGCCTCCCCGGAAGCGCCCCCACAGCGCCTCGCCGTGGCGGCGGTAGTCGGCCAGGACGGTGCGCGCGTTGTGCAGCTTGTCGGCCGCCGAGACCAGGCG
>DATKAG010000262.1:0-18114 GCA_035498355.1 Myxococcales bacterium
CCGGCTGCTCCTCGTGCAGCCGCGCCAGCACGGCGTCCGCGGGAGGGCAGCTCGAGCAGCCTTCCGAGGTGAACAGCTCGACCAGCACCGCGGCCGCGAACAGGGGGCTCATGAGCGCACTCTACGCGCGACTTTCCACAACGGTTACGCCATACTGAACAGGATGTCAGAGGGCCCGGGCAGAGTGCGCTCATGAGCGAACCCAACCTGCTCGAGCTTCCCTTCGCGCCGGAGCCTCCCCAGGCGCCTGGCCGCGTGCTGGTTTCCGACGCCTTCGACCTCTTGCGGGGCCTGAACGCCGGCTCCGTCGACCTGGTGGTCACCGACCCGCCCTACGAGTCGCTGCAGATCCACCGCGCCCGCGGCACCACCACCCGGCTCACCACCAACTGGTTCCGCACCGTGGCCAACGAGAGGCTCCCGGAGCTTCTGCGCGAAGTCTTCCGGGTGCTGCGCGACGACCGGCACTTCTACCTCTTCTGCGACGAGGTGACGGCCGACGTCATCAAGCAGCAGCAGGGCGTGGGGGCGGCGCGCCTTCCCAACGGGGCGCGCAAGTGCGCCTGCGGCTTCGCCTACTGGAAGGAGATCGTCTGGGCCAAGACCACGCTGGACGGCGGGCGCATCCGCGGCGGCACCGGGTACCACTACCGGGCGGCCAGCGAGCGCATCCTCTTCCTCGAGAAGGGGAAGCGGCAGTTGCAGGATCTGGGAATCCCCGACGTCCTGATGGCGCCCCGGCCCGGCGTCCCCGGGCCGGCGGTCAAGCCCAACGCGGTGGTGCGCACGCTCATCGCCCAGAGCACGCTTCCCGACGAGATGGTGCTGGACCCCTTCTGCGGGACGGGCGTCACCGGGGTGGAGGCGCGCGCGCTGGGGCGGCGGTTCCTCCTCGGCGACATCGATCTGGCCTATCTCGATCCCTCGCTGGCGGACCTGGCCCCGGAAGGCGCGGTAGTGGCCCGGGCGGCGGAGGTCGCCGTCGAGCCCGGCGCGCCGCCCGAGCTGGAGGCGCTGGTGGAAGGCGCGGCGCTTCCCGAGGATGCGGACGCGGCGCGCGCTTGCGGGTGGCTGGACGGCGACGGCCCCACCGAGTCGCTGGAGAGGCTCTTGCAAGTGAGGCCGGTCGAGCGCGAGGCTGCGGTGCGGCGGTTCCTCCGCGCCGCCGCGCCCCGGGCGCAGGATCCCGATCGGCTGCGCGCCTGGCGCGCCTGGGCGCTGAACGGAAGGCGGAGAGCGTGAGCGAACCCACCCTGCTGCAGCTCGTCCCTTCTCCTCGCCCTTTCTACGAGCAGATCGCCGCGCTGCGGGCCTGGGACCCGGGTGGGATCGGGAGCTGGGTGCTGGGGCAAGGGGCGGAGCTTCCCCTGGCCGCCGAGGAGTGCCGCCTGCTGGCGCAGAACGTGGATACGCTGGAGCTCTCGGCGCTGGAGTTCGAGCGGCTGATCGCGCTCATCGGCAGTTCGCTCGGGCTGGACTACCGGCGGCGCCTCACCGTGGGGAAGACCATCTACGGCAAGGACCGGGAAGTGGACGTGCTCTTCCGCGACGCCCGCAACGGCAACCGGCTGGCGGTGGAAGCCAAGTACCAGCGGGTGGCGGGGACGGCCGACGAGAAGCTGCCCTACGCGGTGCTCAACATGGCCACCCTGCCCTTGCCGGGAGTGATCGTGTACGGCGGGGGAGGCTTCCACCTGGGAGCGCTGCACTGGCTGTGCGCCAACACGAGGGCCACCGACATCTCCCGCCTGGCCGATTGGCTCACCGTTTTCTTCGCGCTCTGATCAGCGCGCGGCTGCCACCCGGATCCGCCGGCGGCGCGCGCTCTTCGCGGCGGACTGCCGCCTGCGGGCCCGCGCGTCGTCGTCGAGCGTGGCCAGGGTGGCCTCTCCCAGGGCACGCAACGCCGCCCGGTCGAGGGCGAACCCCACGGGCGCACCCAGCACCGGCCAGAACTTCGCCGCCCGGGGCAGCCAGCCCAGCCCCAGCCGGCGGAGGATGGCGCGGACCAGCGCCGGGTTGAGCCTGCGGATGATCCGCACGGGCAGCGAGCCGGCCAGCACCCGGGCGATGGCGCTGGCGCCGGCGCGCATCCCCACGCTCTTGGCGGCGTCGGCGAATCCCGCACCCGCCCAGAGCGCGTAGAGCTTGAGCCGGCCCTGCTCTCCCTCGGTGTCCCGCTCGTAAAGCTCGAGCAGGGAGAAGATCAGCTCCGCTTCGAGCAGGAGCGAGACGGCGATGCCCGCCGGCAGCCCGACGGGGAGAGCGACCAAGGAGAGCGTCCCGGTCGCCGCGCCGGCGAGGCCCGCGCGCAGGGCCATGGAGCCGACCAAATGGCGGCCGAGCGTGACCTCGTCCTGGCCGGGCCGCTCGAGCCGCAGGGCCGCGACGCGGAAGCGCGCGCGCTGACGTGCCTTTTCCACCATGGCGTCGAGACGCTTCATGCTCACTCCGCGCTGGCGGAGACGATTGTATCGCCCGGCTGGAGCGCGTCGAGGACATCGTCTCCCGAGCGGAGCTGGCCGGCCACGGTGTAGCGGCCGTCGAGGTGGGGCTGCGGCGAGTGGCAGAGGAAGAACTGGCTGCCGCCCGTCTCCGGCCCGCCGGTGGCGATGCCCACCGTCCCGCGGAGGAATCGCAGGGGGCTGTGCTCGTCGGGCAGCGCCCACGAAGGTCCGCCATCCCCGTCGCCGCGCGGATCGCCGCCCTGGACGACGAAATCGGGAACCACCCGGTGGAACGAGAGACCGTCGTAGAAGCCGCGCCGCGCCAGCGCCGCCAGGGCCGAGCTGGTCAGCGGCGCGACGTCGGGGCGGAGATCGACGAGAAGCTCTCCCCGGCTGGTTTTCAGGCGCAACACCCGCGCCGAGGGCATGACGCGGGCTTCCGCCGGCACCGGCACGGCGCCGCGCGGCGCTCCCAGCGCGGAGGCCAGGGTGGCGTTCGGGGTGGGCAGAAGCTCAGGGAGCGGACCGGCCAGGGGCGCGAGCGCGGCGAGCGCGTCGGACCGGGGATCGCCCACCGGCTGCCCGTGCGCGTCCGCCAGCCTGCGGACAGCTGCCAGGGCCGCCTCCTTGGTGGAGGGTTCGGCGGGCAGCCTCGCCAGCGCGCCCGCCGCCTCCTGCACCACGAAGGGATCGGGATCGTCGAGCAGCCGGCGCAGATCGTCCGCGAACGCGCCGGTGGCGCTCGCCGCCGCCGCACCGCGCACCCGGCCGTCGCCGTCGCGCATCGCCTCCCGCGCCTGCGGCAGCTCGAGCCCGGCCGCGAGGGCCCCCACCCTCGCGCGCGCCCGCCAGCCATCGTCCGCGCAGCCAGGCGTGTCGAGGATCTGCTTGCGCACCCGATCGCGCGCCTGGGCGGCGGCGCAGCGGGAGACCGGGTCCTTGAAGCCCGCCGGCTCCGGGGCCAGCTCGCCCAGCTGCGTAGCCGCCTCCGAGAGGGCGACGATCACGTGCGGAGAATCCTGGCCGGCGAAGAGCTCCTGGAGCGCCTCCTTCGCTCCGGCCGCGGTGGAAAGCCCCCGCGCCGCCTCCACCCGGACCCGCCAGTCGGGATCGCGGAAGGCCTCGCGCAACCCGGCCGCCGCGAGCCCCTGCCGGCCCCAGGCGCGCGCGGCCAGCGAACGCGTCCAGGGATCGCCGTCCCGGAGCGCGGGCCGCAGCGCCGCTTCCACCCCTTCCCCGCGAGGAAGCCGGGAGAGCGCGTAGGCGGCCCCGGCCCGCGCATCCCCGCCCGCCACCGCGTTGGCGAGCGCCGCGTAGGCAGAGGGCGGGAACTTCGCCTCCTGGTTCCGGGCGAGCACGCCCAGGGAGATGGCCGCCTCCCGCGCCGCGGGCCCGGACAGCGCCTCCACCAGCGGCTCGACCGCGGGCTTCAGGGATGCCGCGGGCCCGGAGAGCGCGCGCGCCGCCGCCTTCAACGAGGGGCAGCGTTCCGCGAGGCAGCGGACCAGCGCTTCCTCTCCGCCTTCGATCCGCCCCAGCGCCCAGGCCGCCATCTCGCCGGCCTCCGGATCCTGCAACCGTTTCGCCAGGGCTTCCTTCGCTCCGCCGTCGCCGATCCGCCCTGCCGCCAGCGCCGCGCGGATCCGGACAGGGACTTCGGGCGAATCGAGCAGCGCCCGCGCCTCCACACTGGGAACGCGCCCAAGCTCGATCCGCTGCAGCGACGCCTCCACCTCCGAAGGCACGCCCGGATTGGGCGTCGGCCGGGCACATGCGGTGGCCAGGACGAGCGCGAGCGCGAGACGCATTGCATCCCTAGTCTAGCCGTGGCCAGGCCGTGGTGCTGTCTACCTCCGCCCGATTGCCCTCTTTCAGCGGTTGGTGAGCGCTCCACCTGATCCAGGTTCGAAGGCGATGGAGCGGGAGAAGACCACTGGCCTGGCCGCTCAGGTCCTCTCGGTGAACGTCGGGGGCGTGCGCCAGTTCGACTACCACGGCCGTCCCGCCCGGAGCGCGATCTGGAAGTTGCCGGTTCCCGGGCGCGTCGCGGCTCGAGGCGTCAATCTCGCCGGCGACCGCCAGGCGGATCGCGAGGCGCACGGCGGCTTCGACAAGGCCGTCTACGCGTACTCGGTCGAGGACCAACGCTGGTGGGAGGGGGAGATCGGCAGGCCGCTCTCCTGCGGGGAGTTCGGAGAGAACCTGACCACGGAGGGCATGGAGCTCGACGACGCGCTCGTCGGCGAGCGCTGGCAGATCGGGAGCGCGGTCTTCGAGGTTGCGGAGCCGGGAATCCCTTGCTGGCGGCTGGGAGTGCGGATGAACGACGAGGCGTTCCCACGGCGCTTCAGCAAGGCGCTGCGGCCCGCGACCAGGACAAGCGTGTTCCCGACTTCGCGGGAACACGCAGAAAGAGCGCAGGCGCAGCGTCGCCTTCGGCGACAGCGCCTCTAGAGGTTCGGCTGCCCCGGCCGGGCCTGCTTGCGGATCTTCTTCATGAACGTCTGCGTGCAGCGCCCGTGCGTGTTCTCGTGATTGACGATCTCCACCAACAGGCGCGCCTTCGCGTCCTCCGGCAGGACGGTGGATTCGCTCACTTCACGGGCGAGTTGCACGCCTTCCGCGGTCGTCGGGCCCTTGGGACCCTTGGGCGCTTCCGGCGCGGCGGGCCGGTAGTGCGACGGCTTCGTCTTGGTGACGTCGCGGAACCTGGACGAGCTGTCGGCCCGCCGGCCCGAGCCGTGACAGCTGGGACAGGTCGCCGTGCTGCGGCCGAGCGCATTGCCGATCCGCCCGTCCCCGCCGCAGAGCCGGCAGAGCTCACCCTCCATGGAAGTCCTCCTCTGCTGCCGCGGATGCCCGCATGCAGTGGTTGCCCCGCTTCGGCACGCCCGCCCCCACTAGGCCGACTCGTACGCGCGCCGGAGCGCGGCGATGTCGAGCTTCTTCATCTTCCAGACCGCCTCGGCCACCTTGGGGCCGCGCTTCGGGTCGCTGATCATCTTGCCGATCCCGCTGGGCACGATCTGCCACGACAGGCCGTACCTGTCCTTGAGCCAGCCGCACTCGACCTCGCGGCCGCCGGCCGAGAGCTTGTCCCAGCAGGCGTCGAGCTCCTTCTGCGTCTCGCAGTCCACCATCAGCGAGATGGCCTCGGTGAACTTGAAGGTGGGCCCGCCGTTCAGGGCCATGAAGCGCTGGCCGGCGAGCTGGAACTCGACCGTCATCACCGAGCCGGCGGGCCCCGGGCCGCCCTCCGGGTAGCGGGCGGTCGTCAGGATCTTCGAGTCGGGAAAGATCGAGCAGTAGAACCGGGCTGCCTCCTCTGCCTCTTTGTCGAACCAGAGAAACGTCGTGATCTTCTGCACGGGGACCTCCTGGGCCGGAGTGTGCGGATCAGAATCCCGGCGCGCCCTCGATTTTCCGCATCGCATCCGAACTCTGCTGGGCCGCTGGCCCATTCCCCAATGTAGCCGCATGCGGCCAGGGTGCAATCGTCCCCGTCGAAGCGATGCAACGCTCCCCGGAGCACGCCGGACGAGGCCCCCATGGAGAAGTTCCTGGTTGCAATGGCACTGATCATAAAAGGCTGGAACTACACGGTGCGGCTCTACCGACCCCGTGCGGAGATCCTCGAGGGCAAGTGGAAGTTCCCCGAGCCGAAGCCGCTTTGAGGCCCGTTCGCAGTGTCAGGGGTGGCCCCCAGGATCGCGCTCGCCCGCGCGGATGGCGATGGGGAGCACGTTCTCGCGCGGCGGGATGGGGCAGTTGTAGAGCGGAGAGAAGGCGCAGGTGGGGTTGTAGGCGCGGTTGAAGTCGAGCGCGTAGCGATCGCCTTCCAGCGGCTCGGCGTCCACGTAGCGGCCCACCGGGTAGCTTTCGTGGCCGGTGGTGGCGTCGCGGAAGAAGATCGACACCTCCGACTCGTCGTTGCCCGGCTCGAGCAGGCGCAGGGCGGTGAGGCGGAGCGGCTTTCCCTGGAGGGTGAATTCGAGCTGGCCGAGGCGGAGGGCGCGGCGCTTGTTGCCCCGGGTGGAGAGGACGACCTCCTCCCGCTGCGGCTGGTCGCGCACGAGCCGCGCCTCCACCCGGTATGCGGGATCGGGGTCGAACCACCTGGGGAAGGGCCCGGACTTCAGGCGCTCGCTCTGCGCGTCGAGCACCACCACCCCGGGGAAGTTCTGGTGCGAGAGGCGCAGCGTGTAGCGCCCCAGCTGGAGCTTCCCGCCCGCGCGCACCTGCTCCTTGCGCCCTTCGCGCTCCACCTCGAACCCGTCGGCCAGGGCGCGGATCACGGCTTCCCGCGGGGCCAGGCCTTCCAGCCGCACGTCGCACTCCGGGGCGCTGCCGAAGCTCATCGGGCGATCGGCGGCGAAGTCGTGCCGGGCCACCGCCGCCAGGGGGCTCCGGTGCCCGTCGTGGAAGGCGGCCAAGGTGGCCTGCCGATCCTTCGCCAGCGCCGAGGCGTCCATCGGGCCCGGTCCTCCCGCGGCGCAAAGCGCCGCCGCAAGGGCGCCTGCGTAGCCCGGGACGGCGCGCAGATCCAGCCTCGTCTGCAAGCGAGTCTCCTCCGCTCAACGTTCCCTGGGCCGCTGCTTGCGCTCCAGCAGGCGGTGCTCCTGCTCGGGACTGCGCTGCTCGCGCCGGATGCGCCCGGGCTCTTCCCCGTCGGGCGTCTTGCGGGAACGGACCCAATCCATGAAGCCATGCCCCTTCTCGCCCGCCGGATCGAAGGAGCGGGGGCCTTCGGCGTCGCGCCGGAAGGCCAATTCGCGGCCGCCTTCCACCTGGTGCGTCCAGCGGCCGTCGCGCGCCGCCACTTCCACCGTTCCCACGTAGACGCGGAGCAGATCGGGCTGGCCTTCCGCCACTTCCACCCGGAACTCCGTGCCGCGCACGCCGGCGATGCCGTTCTCCGTCTCGATCTCGAAAGGCTTTCCCGCGAGCAAGAGGTGCACACGCGCCCAGAGGTTGCCTACCCAGAGCCGGGCGCTGAACGACCTCTCCATCCCGGCCGGCGAGAGCGTCAGCCGCGAGCTCTCCCCCAGGCGGATGAGCGAGCCCCCTTCCAGCGCGATCTCCACCCGGCCTCCGGCCTGCGTCTCCACGGTCTCGCCCGCGTGGAGCAAGTCGCCTTCCCACAGGGGCTGCCCGCCGGCCGTCGCCCGCCCCTCCACCAGGGTGGCCTTCATGGCCTCGCCCGCCGGCGCGCAGAGCAGGATGGCGAGAAGCAACGACGTCATGGCGAGATCCTCCGCTCCGGCCGCAAGGGATCGTGCCGCAGGGGCGAGAGGCGCGCCAGCGCGGCGATGTGCGCCGGGGTGGTGCCGCAGCAGCCGCCCACGATGGTGGCTCCCCGCGCCAGCCACCCCGCCGCGCACGCCGCGTACTCTTCGGGAGAGAGGACCGGCGTGGGCGGCCAGCCCGCCTCCGCGTCCACCTCGCCCATGTGCGCGTAGGCGCCGAAAGGCAGTTTCGATCCCGCGGCGGAGTCCAGCCCGGCGTCGACGCCGGCGACCGGGACGCAGTTGATCAGCGCAGCGACGGCTCCCGCCGAGCGGGCCGAGCGGAAGAAGGCGGCGAGATCGTCGCCGCTGCGCATCCGCCCGTCCGCCATCGCCATCGCCGAAACCCAGACCGGCAGCCCCGTGGCCGCCGCCGCCTCCACCGCGGCCAGCCCCTCGTCCGCCGCGGCCACCGTTTCCACCAGGAGGAGATCGCAGCCGGCCTCCGCCAGCGCGCGGGCAAGCTCGCCGTGCTCGCGCCGCGCCACCTCTGGCGGCGGCCGCAGGTCGGGCCGGTAGCAGTCGGCGGCAGGGGCGATGGAGCCCGCCACCAGCGCCCCGCTCTCCTTCGCCAGGCGCACGGCCAGCGCCGTCATCTCCGCCCAGCGCCCGCCCGCCTTGCGCGGGTTGGTGCGGAAGGTGTTGGCCGTGATCACCTGGGCGCCCGCCCTCGCGTACTCCGCGTGCACCGCGCGCAGCGCCGAGAGCCCGGCCTCCGAGAGGAGGGCGGCCGCGGAGAAGAGAAGGCCGCGGGTGTCCACCCCCCGCCGGCCCAGCTCCGTTCCCGTGGCGCCATCGAGCACGATCACCGCTGGCAAACTCCCCGTTCATCTGATACGCGGCAGCGCATGCCCCTGCTCAACGTCGGCGACACGGCGCCCGACTTCACCCTCAGCTCCCACGAAGGGAAGACGGTGAAGCTGGGCGATCTGCGCGGCAAGAACGTCATCTTGTGGTTCTACCCGAAGGCCGACACCCCTGGTTGAACGGCGCAGGGCAGCGGGCTCCGGGATCGAGCCCGTGATCTGAACGCGAAGAACGCCGCCATCCTGGGGGTGAGCTTCGACACCGTGCAGGAGAACAAGCGCTTCGCGGAGAAATTCAACTTCCCCTACCCCTTGCTCTCCGACACCAGCCGGGCGACCGGCGTGCAGTACGGCGCCGCCGACAACGCCCAGAGCGGGAACGCGAAGCGCGTGGCCTACATCATCGGGACGGACGGGAAGGTGAAGCACGTCTTTCCCAAGGCGAACACATCGACGTTCGCCGCCGACGTGCTGGCGCTTCTTTGAGTCAATTAGACGACGCGCCCTGAAACGGATGCCTGCGGGATGTCCGGCCTCCGTGGGACTACGGAGGCGACATGGAAACCCGCCTGCCCGAGATCATCCGCAAGAACCAGCAATCCCTCCTCACCGACTGGACCGCCGAGCAGAAATCCGCGCTGGGCCGCCGGCTGATCAAGGACGAGGAGCTGGAGGAGCAGAGCACCTCCTTCCTCCGTGCCCTCGACCAGGGAGCTTCCGGCCCCTCGGTGGAAGACCTGGAGGGCCCCTCCTGGGAGCCGATGAAGGAGCTCCTCGGCACCGTCTCCCGCAGCCGGGCGGTGTCCGGGTACAGCCCTTCCGAGACGGCCATCTTCGTCTTCTCCTTCAAGCGGCCCCTCTTCGCCCGCCTGGTCAAGGAGCTGCCGCCGGTGGAGGTGGCCAGGGAGCAGTGGACGGCCACCCTGCTCCTCGACCAGCTCGGCCTCTACACCACCGAGATGTACCAGCGCAGCCGGGAGGAGCTGATCAGCCGCCAGCAGCAGGAGATGCTGGAGCTCTCCACCCCGGTGGTGAAGCTCTGGGACGGGATCCTCGCCCTGCCCATGATCGGCACCCTGGACTCGGCGCGCACGCAGGTGGTGATGGAGACTCTGTTGCAGCGGATCGTGGAGACCGGCAGCGCGGTGGCCATCCTCGACATCACCGGCGTCCCCACCGTGGACACGCTGGTGGCCCAGCACCTGCTCAAGACGGTGGCGGCCGCCCGGCTGATGGGGGCGGACTGCATCATCAGCGGCATCCGCCCGCAGATCGCCCAGACCATCGTCCACCTGGGCGTGGACCTGGGCAGCGTCAGCACCAAGGCCACCCTGGCGGACGCCTTCGCCCTGGCCCTCCGGCAGACCAACCAGGCAGTGGTCAAGCTGGGGGCGCCGGCCAGGAAGAAGGAGGAGGGGAAGGAGAAGGACGGGAAGGACCGCGGGTAGACGATGGAGCGCATTCCCATCCTCCGCATGGGCAAGTACCTCCTGGTCACCATCCAGGTGGACATGCACGACCGCCTGGCGATGCAGCTGCAGGAGGACCTGACCACGCGCATCGCCGAGGAGCAGGCGCGCGGGGTGCTGATCGACATCAGCGCCCTGGACATCGTCGATTCCTTCATCGGCCGGATGCTGGCGGACATCGCGGGCATGAGCCGGGTGCTGGACGCCCAGACGGTGGTGGTGGGGATGCAGCCGGCGGTGGCCATCACCCTGGTCGAGCTGGGTCTCTCGCTCTCGGGAGTGCGCACGGCGCTGGACGTGGAGAGGGGCATGAAGCTCTTGGAGCAGTCCATCGGCGAGGCCGCCTTTGCCGGCCAGGACGGAGAGGATGGCCGAGGCGGCGAAGGCTGAGGTGCTGGCCGTGCGCGGCGAGACCGACGTGGTGATGGTGCGGCAGACGGTGCGCACCTGGTCGGTGCAGCAGGGCTTCAGCCTGGTGGACCAGACCAAGATGGTGACGGCGGCGAGCGAGATCGCCCGCAACACCGTCATCTATGGGGGGGGAGGCACGGTGCGGGTGGAGGCGCTGGTCGACGGAATGCGCAAGGGGCTGCGCCTGGTCTTCCAGGACGAGGGCCCGGGGATCAAGGACGTGGAGCTGGCCCTGCGGGACGGCTACACCACCGGGACGGGGCTGGGGATGGGGCTGGGCGGCGCCCGCAGGCTGGTCAACGAGTTCTCCATCCAGTCGAGCCCGGGGCAAGGCACCCGGGTGACGCTGACGAAGTGGAGATGAGCATGCAGCAGCGGATCGCCGTGGAGGACGAGTCGCAGGTGGGCGAGGCCCGGCGGGTCGCCGCCTCGCTCTCGCGCATGGCCGGCCTGGGAGAAGCCGACGCCGGCCGGGTGGCGATCATCGTCACCGAGCTGGGAAGCAACCTGCGCAAGCACGCCGGGGGCGGCGAGCTCCTGATCCGCGAGCTGAGGCTGGGATCGCGCTCGGGCGTGGAGGTGCTCTCCATCGACCGCGGCCCGGGGATGGAGGTGGAGCGGGCGCTGACCGACGGCCATTCCACCGCGAGCACCCGGGGGGAAGGGCTGGGGGCCGTGCGCCGGCTGGCCACGGAGTTCGACGCCTGGTCCGGAACGGGAGGCAGCGCGGTGGTGGCCCGCGTCTGGGCTTCCGGCCCGCCCCCGGAGCCGGTTGCCTTCGGCGTGGTCTCGCAGCCCCTGCAGGGACAGGCGGAGTCCGGGGACGGCTGGGAGGTGCGCGGGCTCCGCTCGGTCATCCGCCTGCTGGTGGCGGACGGCCTGGGGCACGGCCCCATCGCCGCCCGGGCCGCGGCCGCCGCGGTGGAAGCCTTCCAGGGCGCCGACCGGCTCCCCGGTCCCGAGGCGGTGGTGCACGAGCTGCACGGCGCGCTCCGCCCCACCCGGGGAGCGGCGGTGGCGGTGGTGGAGTTGGACCTGGTTTCGCGCGTGCTCAAGTTCGCGGGGTTGGGCAACATCAGCGGCACCCTCGACGTCCAGGGCCGGGGATCGCGCGGGCTCGTCTCCCACAGCGGCATCGCCGGCCACGAGGCGCGCCGCATCCAGGAGTTCAGCTTCCCCTGGGGCCCGCGAACGGTGCTGGTGGTGCACTCGGACGGGCTGCACACCAACTGGAAGCTGGAGAGCTATCCGGGCCTGCAGGCCCGCCATCCCTCGCTGATCGCCGCGATCCTCTACCGCGACTTCCGCCGGGCGTCGGACGACGCCACCGTGGTGGTGGTGAAGGAGCCATGAAGACGACGACGCTCGCCTCCCTCGAGCTGCGCGCCGAGCGCGACGTGGTCACCGCCCGGCAGCGCGCCCGGCAGCTCGCCAGCCTGCTCGGCTTCGGGCCCCAGGACCAGTCGCGCATCTCCACCGCTACCTCGGAGATCTGCCGCAACGCCGTGCGCTACGCCGGCCAGGGCCGCTGCGAGTTCCTCCTGGAGGAGAAGCCCCGCCCCGCCCTGATCGTCCGTACCGCGGACCAGGGGCCGGGCATCCGCAACCTCGAGGAGGTGCTGGCCGGACGCTACCAGTCGTCCACCGGGATGGGGCTGGGGCTCGCCGGGACGCGGCGGCTGATGGACCGCTTCCGTATCGAGAGCGATGCCGGGCGGGGGACCGAGGTGACCTTCGCCAAGGAGCTGCCCAACGGCCTTCCTCCCCCGGGGCGCACTGCGCAGATCGCCGAGCAGCTCGCCCGCACCCCGCTGCCCGCGGCGGAGGAGGAGGTGCGGCAGGCCGATCAGGAGCTGCTCCGGGCCATCGCCGAGCTGCGGGCGCGCAACGAGGAGCTGGAGCAGATTCGCGACGAGCTGGAGGAGACCAACCGGGGCGTGGTCGCGCTCTACGCCGAGCTGGACCAGCGGGCCGAGTCGCTCCGGAAGGCGACGGATCTGAAGTCCCGCTTCCTCAGCAACATGAGCCACGAGTTTCGCACCCCCCTCAACTCGATCCAGTCGCTGGCCCGGCTGGTGCTGGAGGGCGCCGAGGGGCCGCTGACGGAGGGGCAGCGCAAGGCGCTGCAGCTCATGCGCCGCTCCGCGGTGGACCTGGCGGAGATGGTCAACGACCTGCTCGACCTGGCGAAGATCGAGGCGGGGAAGATCCAGGTGCGGCCGGTGGGGTTCGACGCGGCCCAGCTCCTCGGGTCGTTGCGCGCGGTGCTCCGCCCGCTGCTCCAGGAAGGGTCTCCGGTACAGCTCTGCCTCGACCCGGTCCCCGAGATGCCCGCCCTCTTCTCCGACGAGGGGAAGGTGACGCAGATCGTGCGCAACTTCGCCTCCAACGCGCTCAAGTTCACCGAGCGCGGCGAGGTGCGCATCGGCGTCTGCCAGGAGGCGGCGGAGACCGTCACCTTCTACGTGCGCGACACCGGCATCGGCATCGCCCCCGAGGACCAGGAGCGCATCTTCGACGAGTTCACCCAGATCGAGGGCGCGCACCAGCGGAAGGTGAAGGGAACCGGGCTGGGGCTTCCCCTCTCCCGCAAGCTGGCGGAGATGCTGGGGGGCCGGATCCGGGTGGAGAGCGCCCCCGGGCGGGGCTCCACCTTCTCGCTCACCATCCCCGCCCGCTACCGGCCGGCGGAGGCGGTGGCGGCGGGCGACGTGGTGGTGGCAGTGATCGACGAGGCGGCCCTGGCGGCGCGCTGGGGAGGCTGGCTGGAGGGGACCCGCTACCACCTGGTGCACGCCCGTTCCTTCGAGGAGACGCAGGCGGCCATCGCCCGCTACCGGCCGGCGGTGCTGATCGCCGCCCCCACGCTGGGCGGCCTCACCACCCGGCCGCTCCTCGCCGACCTGCGCAAGGACCCGGCCACCCGCGATCTCCCCGTGCTGGGCCTGGCCCGCACCTCGCAGGAGGTCTCGCTCTTCACCCTCGCCGCCGACGTGGTGGTGGACGGCCTGGCCGAGCGCCACCAGCTGCTGGAGGCGCTCTCCCGGGCGCTCTCGCCCCCGCGCCGGGTGCTGCTCATCGCCCAGGAGGCGCGCGACGAGCTGCGCGCCCAGCTCTCCGAGCCGCGGCTGGAGCTGCTGGAGGCGCGCGACGCGCTGGAGGGCCTGCGGCGGGCGCGCGAGGAGCGGCCGCGCGCGGTGGTGCTCGACGCCGGCTCCCCGGGCTTCGCGGAGGAAGCCCTGGGCCTGTTGCGGGAGGATCCCCGGGCGGGCGCCCTCACGGTCCTGGTGCGGGCCAACCGCCCGCTCGATCCGGCGGAGAAGGAGAGGCTGCAGGCGGGCGGGGCGCTGGTGATCGACGTGGGGGGCATGCTGCGCGACGAGGCAGCGCGGGCGCTGCGGGCCGCCATCTGGGAGGCCGGAGTGGCGAATGCCTGAAGCGCCGGCGCTCATCCTCTGCGTCGACGACAACGAGGCGGCGCGCTACGCCCTCAGCCGGACGCTGCAGCACGCCGGCTTCCGCACTCTGGAGGCGGGCAGCGGGACGGAGGCGCTGGAGAAGATGTCCGCCGGCCCCGACCTGGTGGTGCTCGACGTCCAGCTCCCCGACATCGACGGGTTCGAAGTCTGCCAGAAGATCAAGTCCGACCCCCGCACCGCCTCCACCCCGGTGCTGCAGGTCTCTGCCGACTTCGTCGAGCTGGGGCACCGGACGCGGGGGCTGGACCTGGGCGCCGACGCCTACCTCGCCCAGCCCATCGAGCCGCCGGAGCTGATCGCCACCATCCGCGCCTTGCTCCGCGCCCGGCGGGCGGAGGAGAAGGCGCGCTCGGTGGCCCGGGAGCTGGAGTCCACCTTCGACGCCATCAGCGATCCGCTCTGCCTCCTGGACTGCGAGGGGCGGGTGGTGCGCTGCAACCAGGCCATGACCCGGTTCGTGGGAGCCACCGAGACCGAGCTGATCGGCCGGGACCACGCCTCTTTCCTTCCCGCTCCCGGGGAGGGCGCGCACGCCGACCCCTTCCGGCGGATGACACAGAGCAAGGCGCGGGAGATCGAGACCGTGCAGCGCGGCGACCGCTGGCTGCGGGTCACCTGCGATCCGGTGCTGGACGATGCCGGGGCGCTGACCGGCGCGGTCTACATCTTCTCCGACTTCACCGAGCGGCAGAGGGCCCAGGAGCAGCGCGAGCAGCTCCTCGCCCGCGAGCAGGTGACGCGCGCCGAGCTGGAGACCGCCGACCGGCGCAAGGACGAGTTCCTCGCCATGCTGGCGCACGAGCTGCGCAATCCCCTGGCCGCCATCAGCATCGGCCTGCACCTGCTCGACGGGCTGGGCGCGGACCCGGGCAAGGCGGGGCAGACGCGCGCCACCGTGCTGCGGCAGGTGGGGGTGCTCACCCGGCTGGTCGACGACCTTTTGGACGTGAGCCGCATCACCCGCGGCAAGGTGGAGCTGCGCAAGGAGCCGCTTTTGCTCGGGGAAGCCGTGGAACACGCCATCGCCGGCTCCCGGCCGCTGGTGGACGAACGCCGGCACCAGCTCCTGCTGGAAGTGGCGGCCGAGCCGCTCTGGGTGCAGGCCGATCCCACCCGGCTGGAGCAGGTGATCTCCAACCTGATCAACAACGCGGCCAAGTACACCGAGCCCGGGGGGCAGCTCCGGGTCCGCCTGCTGCGCGAGGGAGAGGAGGCGGTGCTGGCGGTGCGCGACAGCGGGATCGGCATCCAGCCGGAGATGCTGGAGCGGGTCTTCGACCTCTTCGCCCAGGTGGACCAGTCCCCGGCGCGCTCGCGCGGCGGGCTGGGCGTGGGGCTCACCCTGGTGAAGCGGCTGGCGGAGATGCACGGAGGCACGGTGCGGGCGCGCAGCGAGGGCCTTTCCCGCGGATCGGAGTTCGAGGTGCGCCTGCCGCTTCTGGCCGACCAGCCGGAGGCCCGGGCCCGGGCCCGGGCGCAGCGCGCCGTCCCCCACGAGCGCAAGCGGCTCCTGCTGGTGGAGGACAACCCGGACATCGGCGAGACCCTGCGCGACCTGTTGCAGATCCTCGGTCACCGGGTGGAGCTGGCGGTGGATGGGCTGAGGGGCGTGCAGCTCGCGCTGGCCACCCGGCCCGACGCGGCGCTGGTGGACATCGGCCTGCCCGGGATCGACGGCTACGAGGTGGCGCGAAGGGTGCGGGCCGCGGAGACCGGCAAGCGGATCCTGCTGGTGGCCCTCACCGGCTACGGCCGGCCCGAGGATCGCGAGCGGGCGCTGGAGAGCGGCTTCGACGCGCACCTGGTGAAGCCGGTCGATCCCCAGGAGCTGAACCATCTCCTCGACGAGCTGAGCGAGGAGCGGCAGGCGGCCGGGCAGGCTTGAGCCTTGGCTCGTGCGCAGCTTGCGCGCGGTGGCGCGCGCGCAGCTCATCGACTCCATCCGCCAGGCGGCGTTCCTGTTGGGCGGAAGCCGGCGCGACTGGGACCCGCTGCTGGAGATGGCGCAGGGAGTGCGCTTCGTGCTCCTGGGCGAGGCCACCCACGGCAGCCAGGAGCTCTACCGGGAGCGGGCGCGGATCACCCAGCGCCTGGTCGCCGAGCAGGGGTTCAACGGGGTGGTGCTGGAGGCCGACTGGCCGGACGCGGACCGGGCGAACCTCTGGGCCCAGGGCCGCCCGGGCGACGACAGCGCAAGCGAGGCCCTGGGCGGGTTTCGTCGCTTTCCCACCTGGATGTGGCGCAACACCGCGGTGGTGGAGTTCCTCTCCTGGCTGCGGGCGCACAACCAGGGCAGGCGCGCGCCCGCGGTGCTGCACGGGATGGACCTGTACAGCCTCTACGCCAGCATGGACGCGGTGGTGGACTACCTCGCCCGCCACGATCCGGAGGCGGCGGCGCGGGCCCGGGCCCGGTACGCCTGCTTCGAGATGCCCGACCGGGCGGACGGCGAGGAGTACGGCCGCGCCCTGCGCTTCGGGAGCATGGATCCCTGCGAGGAAGAGGCGGTGCAGCAGCTCATCGAGCTGCGCGAGCGGGCGGCGGGCGCGCGCGATCCCGACCTCTTTTCCGCCGAGCAGAACGCCCGGCTGGCGCGCAATGCCGAGGCCTACTACCGGGCTCTTTTCGGGTCGCGCATCTCCACCTGGAACCTGCGCGACCGGCACATGCACGAGACCGTGGAGGCCATCTCCGCCTGGCTGTCGCGGCGGGACGGCTACGCCCGCCTGGTGATCTGGGCGCACAACTCGCACCTGGGGGACGCGCGGGCCACCAGCATGGGCGAGGAAAGCCAGCTGAACGTCGGGCAGCTCATGCGCGAGCGGCACGGCCGGGAGGCGCTGCTGGTGGGATTCACCACCTACGAGGGAACGGTGACCGCCGCCGGCGACTGGGGCGGTCCGGCGGAAGCGATGACCGTCTTGCCCGCGCTGCCCGGCAGCGTGGAGGACTTGTTCCACGACGTCGCCCTGCCCCGCTTCTTCCTTCCCCTGGTGGGGGCCGGGGAAGCCCTGGGGGAGCTGCGCGAGCCGATGCTGGAGCGGGCCATCGGCGTGGTCTACCGGCCGCGCACCGAGCGGCAGTCCCCCTACCTGGAGGCGCGCCTGGCCGCGCAGTTCGACGCGGTGGCGCACGTCGACCGCACCCGCGCCGTCGAGCCGCTGGAGAAGGCGCAGCTCTCGACGGCCGAGCCGCCGGAGACCTGTCCCACGGCCCTCTAGCGGTAGACTTGGGCCGTGTACGACGTGGTGGTGGTGGGGAAGGCCAACGTCGACTACCTGGTCCGGGGCCCGCGGCTGCCGGGGCCCGGCCAGTCGGTCACAGGCGACGCCTTCCACGAGGCCGCGGGCGGCAAGGGCGCCAACCAGGCGGTGGGGGCGGCGCGGCTGGGCGCCAAGGTGGCGCTGGTGGCGCGGGTGGGGCGCGACGCTCGCGGCGACACGGTGATCGCCGCCCTGCACGACGCGGGCGTGGAGACCCGGTTCGTCACCCGCGATGACCAGGCCCCTACCGGAGTCGGGCTCTGCCAGGTGGGCGCCTCGGGCGAGAAGCAGATCCTCTCCGCGGCCGGCGCCAACGCGAAGCTGAGCGCCGCCTGCGTGCGGCAGGCGGAAGAAGCCCTGGGCGCAACCCGCATGGTCCTCTGCCAGCTCGGCGTTCCGCTGGAGGCGGTGGAGGAGGCCTTCCGCATCGGCCGCGGCGCGCGGGCGCTGGCCATGCTCGACCCGGGCCCGCCCGCCCCCGTTCCCGACTCGCTGATCGCGCAGCTCGACGTCATCCGCCCCAACGCCAGCGAGGCCCAGGCGCTCACCGGCATTGCCGTCCGCGACCGGGGGCAGGCGCGGGCCGCCGCGCAGGACCTGCTCCGCCGGGGAGCGAGGATCGCCGCCGTGCAGGCCGGGGAGCACGGCGACGTGCTGCTCTCGCACGACCAGGAGCTCTGGCTGCCGAGGTTCGAGGTGGAGCGGCTGGACGCCACCGGCGCCGGGGACGCCTTCGCCAGCGCGCTGGCCGTCTGCCTCGCCGAGGGGCGGCCGCTGGAGGAGGCCGGACCCTTCGCCAGCGCCGCCGCGGCGCTCGCCACCACCGTGCTGGGCGCGCAGGCTTCCCTGCCCCGGCGCGAGGCGGTGCTGGCGCTGCTTTCCGGGAAGTGAGGCAGTTTCAGACGTGGACGTGGACGTGGACGTAGACGTGGACGTGGACGTGGACGTGGACGT
>DATKAG010000263.1:0-33289 GCA_035498355.1 Myxococcales bacterium
GCCTGCTTCACCAACGTCTGCTTCGCCACGCGCACCAACGCCTTGACGGACACCTGCTTCGCCGGGCAGCCGATGCGCGTCTGCATGGGAACCGGCGCCGCGAACGTGGCCGATCCCGACGGCAACACCTGCACCTGGTCGGCCTGCGGCTACAACTCGGTGGCTCCCAAGCAGTTCTTCGGCGGCTGCTCCGGCACGAACGACAATACCGCCGGCACCCTCTGCATCTGCGGCGTCAACCGCTGGTTCGTCAACATCGGCGGCAACGACGCCAACCCGGGCACCCCCTCACTTCCCTTCCGGACCATCGGCAAGGGACTGTCGGTGGCCAGGGCCGGGGACACGGTCTTCGTCAAGCCTGGCCAGTTCAGCTCCGAGACGTTTCCTCTCCTGGTTCCCGCGGGCGTGTTCCTCATCGGGGACGAGGCGGGACGGGGCAACACCTCCGGCCAGCCCACCATCATCCCGGGCACCATCATCCCCGGCGCCGGCTCGGTGGTCGCCGGCTTCACCATCAGCGTCAGCAACCCGATCGCCGACGGCATCGACGCCAGCGAGGCGGGGGCGGTGATCCGCAACAACACCTTCACCGGCAACGCCCGCTTCAGCCTGCAGGTGACGGCGCCGGACCAGACCATCCTCCTCAACGCTTTCACCAACAATGACGGCTGGGGAATCATGTACAAGGCCGGCAGCACCGCCACGGGAAAGGTGGAGAACAACACCCTCACCAGCAATGCCTTCGGCATCGAGGCCGACGCACCGCCCGGCGACCTGGGCGGCGGGGCCGCGGGAAGCGTGGGCAACAACACCTTCTCCTGCAACGCGTTCGCCGACCTCTTTGCAGGGGTGGGGGGAATCACCGCCAACGGCAACCGGTGGGACCACGTCCCGCCCACGTTCTCGGCCACCACCTCCGGCGGGGGGCTGGACCTCTTCGGCGGGACCGCTCCCGCGCCCACCACCACGGGCGCCATCCAGGCCGCGCCAGCCTGCAATTGACGCTCCTGGCTTGCCGCCGGGCCTGAAGCCGATGATCATCCGGCGCCCATGCACCGCTGCGGGATGCTGCCCGAGGAGAGCGCGCGCCTCTTCGGCGTGAACGAGGAGGTGGGGCGGAAGCTGATGGCTGCCGCCGTGCAGCGGGGCGAGCGCGACCTCTCCGGCGTGCGCGGGGTGCGCAAGGAAGTGCTCCGGCGCATCGCGGAGGCCTCCAGCGCCGAGCCGCTCGCCATCGTGCGCCGCGAGCTGGCGGTCGACGGGTTCCTCAAGTACCTCTTCGAGCTCGAGGACGGGGCGCAAGTGGAGGCGGTGCGCATCCCCGTGCCCTGCGAGGCGCCCGGCGCGGACACCAGCGCCTGGCAGGGGAAGGAGAAGAAGTACATCGTCTGCCTCTCCTCGCAGGCCGGCTGCGCGCTGGCCTGCGCCTTCTGCGCCACCGGCGAGATGGGCTTCCGCCGCAACCTCTCCGCCGCGGAGATCGTGGGCCAGGCGCTGGCCGTGCGCGCCGAGGCCGATCGGCCGCTGCGGGGCGCGGTGTTCATGGGGATGGGCGAGCCCTTCCTCAACTACGAGGAGGTGATCCGCGCCGCGCGCATCCTCAGCCATCCCTGCGGCGCGTCCATCGACGGGCGGGCGATCACCATCTCCACCGCCGGCATCGTTCCCCAGATCCGGCGCTTCACCGCCGAGGGTCACAAGTTCCGCCTCGCCGTCTCGCTCACGCACGGGGTCGCGCGCAAGCGCCTGCCGCTCATGCCGGTGGAGAAGAAGCATCCGACCGGGGCCCTGGTGGCCGCTCTGCACGACCATGCCCGCGCGCGCCGCACGCGCGTCCTGGTGGAGTACGTCCTTCTGGGCGGCGTGAACGACTCGGTCGAGGACGCGCGCGCACTCGCCGCGTTGCTGGACCGGCGGCTGGTGAAGGTCGATCTGATCGACGTGAACGGGACCACCGGCGGATTCCGCCGCGCCAGCGTTCAGGCCCGCTCCGCCTTTCTCGACGTGCTGGCCGGCGCGGGAATGCCCTTCGCCATCCGCTATTCGGGCGGACAGGACGTGGCCGCGGGATGCGGGCAGCTGGCCGGAAGCGGGACCGAGCGCCGGCGGTTATAGGGGCGTGGCCGTGAGGGCCGCTCCGGGGTCCCCACACCGATGAAGACCGTCCTGCTGGCGCTCGCCTCCCTGCTCGCCGCCGGCCCGCTCCGGGCCGAGGGGCCGGCCCTGGGCGACATCGGCGCGAGCCTGGACCCGGCCTACGCCCAGCGCATGCACGACGTCCCGCCCGGGCCTTACAGGCAGCGCCACATGGACGCCCGCCAGGGAATGCTCATCTCCTTCGGCCTGGGCGGCGGAAGCGCCTACCTCTCCAACTCCGGGTACGGCCAGGGGCGCACCGGCGCCTTCGACATGGACTTCCGTCTCGGGTACGGCTTCTCCGACCGCTTCCAGCTCTTCATGGACTTCACGGTGGACGCCGGCCGCTATCCGCAGAGCGCGGACTTCGCCTCCTGGACGTTCACCATCCGCGGCCAGACGGTCCTCCTCGGCGACCGGATGGGGAACGGGCTCAACCTGAACGCGGGCGTGGGCCTGGGCGGCGTGGACTACGGCTCCGGCTACTACTACGGCTATTCCACGTCCAGCGGGCTGGCCCTGGCCGGGGGCCTCTCGTACGACATCCGGGTGACGCCCTGGTTCGCGCTCAGCCCCGAGTTCTTCGTCAACTGGCACGAGATCCCCAACCCGCCGCCGCAGGATCACGACGTCGCCAGCATCTTCGGGGCCCGGCTCAACTTCCTCTGGTACCTGAAGTAGAAGGCTGTCCCCCGTTTTCACGGGGACAGCCAGGGTCACGCTGCGCGTGGTTTGCTGCGGAATCTGTTCTCAGACCTTCCGGACGTTCGCCGCCTGCGGACCCTTGGGGCCCTCGGTGACCTCGTACTCCACCTTCTGTCCTTCCGCGAGGCTGCGGAATCCCTCCATCTGGATCGCGGTGTGATGGACGAACACGTCCTTGCCACCTCCGTCGGGAGTGATGAAGCCGTAGCCCTTCGCGTCGTTGAACCACTTCACGGTACCTGTCGCCATTCCGCTTCTGCCTTTCGCAAGCGGCTCCCATCGCGGGCGCCTTGGTGCAGCTGCACTTCCTTCAGCAACTGAGGATAGGAACACGGCGCAGCGCGATTCAAGGGGGCGAAAACACCCACTTCGACCTACGCCTGCCCGTGCGTCCGTCGACCAGTCAACCGCGCTTGGCGGCCGGTGATTCCCCCGCCGACCGCTCCTCGCCCAGCGCCCAGGCGCCCGCGGGGCTGCGCAGGAGCAGCTCTACCTCTTCCGGGGAGAGGGTGGCCGTGCGCACCACCGCCAGGGTGGGATGCTTCAGCACCAGCTGCGCCGACCCGCCCGCCAGCATCCGCACCCGGGGGCGCTCGCCGCGCTCGCGCAAGAGCTCCAGGTGCTGGGCCAGGTCGCGCAGGTGGCGGTCGATGCGCAGCGCCCGCCGGGTCTCGCCGGCGAAGGCGTGGAAGTGCTTGTTGCGCGAGAGCGGGCGCGCCTCCTCCTGGAGGCGGCGCACCAGCCGGTAGAGGAACTCGCGCATGGGAGGAAGGTACCACCCCAGGCGCGTGAAAACAGGCTTGACTTTCAGGGCACGGAGCGGGCGGTGCGGGCGATCTGGGCGACCATCGCCTCCCCTTGCTCACCTTTGCACACCGGGTCGCCGCAGGCGAATTCGATCACCAGGGTGCCGTTCCCGTCCGCCGTCGCGTAGACGGCGTTGTCCACCCCTTGCTCGCTCCACTTCTGGCGCAGCCAGGTGCGATCGCCCATCCGCACGGCGTCTTCGCCCGGGTCGATGTGCAGGGCCTTGTCCTCGCGCCGCAGGTGCGCCTCGACCACGCCCTGCAGGTACGCCACGCCCGGCTTCACCGGCACCAAAAGGGAAGGAACCTGCGCCTCCACGCCGGGGCCGCGCAGCGTCCGGGTGTGGGGCTTCACCGCCCGCGCCACCGCCGCTCCCTCCATGCAGGCGAGCGCGACCGACGAGGCGAAGAGCAGCGTGCGCGCCGCCCCGTGCCAGGGCTTCCGCTCCCCGCGCACCAGCGGGACGACCAGGCCGAGCAGGAGGCCGGAGAGGAGGCCGCCGAGGTGGGCGGCGTTGTCCACCGGCGCGCTGAAAGCGATGAAGAGGTTGATGAGAAGGTTGATGAAGATGGCGCGGGTGATCCCCCGCCGCACCGGCTCCGGCAGGTGCTTGCGCACCCGCAGGTAGAGCGCCACCGTCCCCCCGAAGAGGCCGAAGAGGCCGCCGGAAGCGCCCGCGGAAAGGCGGGCAGCGCCGGTGTGCAGGGTCCAGGCGGTGCTGGCCGCTCCGCCGGCGATGGAGGTGGCCGCGAACAGCCCCAGGGTGGGGTTGGAGCCGAAGGCCAGCTCCAGCTGCGGGGCGAGGATCCAGAGGGCGTAGGCATTGACCAGCAGGTGGAGCCAGCCGATGTGCAAGAGCGCGTAGGACCCCAGCCGCCAGAAATCGCCGTCCTGGATGGCGGGCGCGTAGAGGGCGCCCAGGCGGAAGAGGGCGATGCTGTTTTCCACCGACGGGTCCTTGCCCAGCAGCCCCTCGGCGGCGAAGGCGGCGCCGAGCACGATCAAGAGGGCCCAGGTGGTGGGCCGGGGAGGTCGGCGGCGGGCGCTGGGCGCGGGGGCCGGCTCGGAGACGGGCTCGGGCGACAGTCCGCCCAGCGGATCGCTCACAGCGTGCTTTCCACCGCGGCCCGCAGCTTCTTCTCCACCCCTGAGATCGGGCCCACGGCGCAGGCCACCAGGTTCTCGCGGCGGAAGATGGCGGAGGCGACCCGCCGCACGTCCGCCGCGGTCACCCCCTCGACGCGCGAGAGCCAGGACTCGAACGGCTCGGCGGGCGGGTGCAAGAGCTCCCCGGCCCCGAACCAGCCGATCATCTCCGCCGGCGAGTCGAGGGAGAACTCCAGCCAGATGCGCGACTTCTTCTTGGCCCGCGCCAGCTCGTCCCCGGGCAGGTCCTCCTCCCGCAGGGCGGCGAGGATGCGCAGCATCTCCCCCACCGCGGCAGGAGCCTTGCGCGGGGCGCAGGCGCAGCCCACCTCGAAGACGGAGCAGTCGCTGAAGCCGTCCATGCCCGCCCCCACCGAGTAGGCCAACGCCTTCTGCTCCACCATCTGCATCTGCAGGCGGGAAGCGAGGCCGTCGTCCAGCACCCGCTTGATCACCCGCAGCACGGGGAAGTCCGGGTGCTCCTCGGGCGGGGCGCGGAAGGAGACCTGCAGCTCGAGCTGGGACTCGGTGTGCTCCGCCACCACCAGCTGCGGGCCGCGCGGCGCGCCGTTGAGGGCGCCGTCCGCCACCGGCTCGCCCGGCCGCAGGTGGCCGAAGTGCCTCTCCGCCAGCTCCATCACCGCCTCGTGCCGCAGCGGACCCGCCGCCGCCAGCACGATGTTGCGGGCGCCGTAGGCGCGCTCGTGCTGGGCTCGCAGGTGGCCGGCGTCCAGCGCGCTCACCGTCTCCCGGGTGCCGGCGATCTTCATCCCCAGGGGATGGCCGGGGAAGAGAGCGCGCTTGGAGAGGTTGTCGATGTCGATGTCCCGGCCGTTCTCGTCCACCTCGTCGAGGATCTCCTCCAGGATCACCTCGCGCTCCAGCTCGATCTCCTTGAAGAGCGGGCGGGCCAGCATGTCGCCCAGCACCGCCAAAGGCACCTCCAGCCGCCGGGGATGGACGGGGGAGAAATAGTAGCCGTGGTCGCGGGTGGTGACGCCGTTCAGCGAGCCGCCGCAGTCCTCCACCAGGGCGTTCATCGCCCGTCCCTCCGGGTACCCCTCGCTGCCGCGGAAGAAGAGGTGCTCGAGGAAGTGGGAGACGCCGTTCTCCGCCGGGTCCTCGTGCCGCGATCCGGCACGCACGTAGGCCGCGATCATCCCGGTGTGCAGGTGGGGCAGCTCCACGGTGACCACCCGCAGGCCGTTGGACAGGACGCTCTTGCGCGTGGGGTCCGTCATCGGGGCGGCGGAGGATATGCGCCGGACTAGGCGCTTGCAATCGCCCGGACGTGCGCCTGGTCCGGGAGCGGGGCGGCAGGCAGGCGGAGCGTGAAGGCCGTCCCCCGCCCCTCCAGGCTCTCGCAAGAGAGCTGGCCGCCGTGCTCCTGGGCGATCTCCTGGGCCATCGCCAGCCCCAGGCCGGTCCCCCGCTCCTTGGTGGTGAAGAAGGGGTCGAAGATGCGCGCCAGCCTCTCCGGCGGGATGCCCGGGCCGGCGTCGCGCACCTCCACTTCCACCGAGGCCTCGCCCCCGCGGGTGGTGACGCGCAAGGAGCCGCCGGAAGGCATCGCTTCCCGCGCGTTGCGCAAGAGGTTGAGCAGGAGCTGGCGGAGCTGGGCGACGTCGGCCAGCACCCGGGGAAGGGCGGGAGAGAAGGAGCAGGCGAGCTGGACGCCGGAGGCTTCCAGCTCGGGCCGGACGAAATCCAGCAGCTCGCGCACCATCTCGTTCAGGTCCGCGCGCTGCATCTGCGGCTTGGGAAGGCGGGCGAAGCGCAGGTACTCCTCGGTGATGGCCGTGAGCCGGTCCACCTCGCGGACGATGGCGTCGCACAGCTCCCGCGCCTGCGGTGCGCGCTCACCCAGCTCCTCCGCGTTCAGGGAGATGGAGGAGAGCGGGTTGCGGATCTCGTGGGTGATCTGGGCGGCGATCCGGCCGATGGCCGCCAGCCGCTCGGAGCGGAGCAGGGCCTCCCCCTGGGCGCGCAGCTCGCGCTCGCGCGCCGCCAGGCGCTGGGCCATGGCGTTGAACTCCCGGGCCAGCACCGCCAGCTCGTCGCCCCCCTGCTCGGGCACGGCCACCGATTCGGGGCTGCCCCGGCCCAGCCTCTGGGCCGCCTCGGTGAGGGTGCGGATGGGGCGCAGCGCGCGCTGGGAGAGCCACATCACCAGAAGGCCCACCAGCAGGGCGATGCCGGAGAGGCCGAGGATGGCCCAGCGCGCCGCCCGCTCCTGCTTCTCCGCCTCGTCCACGCCCTGGTTCATCTGGTCCTGCAGCACCTGGCCCAGGGCGCGGATCTCGTGGTCCACCCGCCGCTGCGCGGCCTTCAGCCGGGCGACGGGATCGCCCAGCGAGGGCTCCTCGGTGGCCGCCCTCTGCACGGTCTCCAGCCCGGCGGTGAGCGCCGCCGCGGCCTTCTCCTCGTCGGCCACCCGCGCCGCCACGGTGGAGAGGCGGGCGGCGATGCGGTCGAGCGCGTCCCGGTCGGTGGCGGTCTGCTGGGCGGCGGCGAGGAGCTGTTGGGCGTAGGCCAGCCGCTCGCCCACCACCCGGGTGAAGTAGGTGCGGTCCAGGGCGATCAGGTTGGCCCGCACCCTGGGGTCGGGCTCGTCCAGGAGGCGATCGGTGCTCCGCTCCCGCTCCTTCTGGAAGGCCTCCAGGTTCGAGACCGCGCGGGTGAGCGGCATGTAGGGTCGGGAAAGCAGCGACAAGCCCCGACCGATGCGCTGCAGCCGGGCCACGCCGTAGGCGGAGACGGCGGCGCTACAAGCCAACACAGCCACGAATCCGAGGAAGACTTTAGTGGCTATGGAGAGCCGCATCGATCTACATTCTAGCGCCCATGCGCCGCCTCCTGCCCCTTCTTGCGTTCGCAGCGGCCTGCGGCGGCGCCGCGCTGCCCGACCGGGTGGCGGTCATGGGCGTCGACCGGCTCTCCGGCGAGCTGGCCGGGCAGGAAGTGGAGATGCCCGGCGCGGACCTTTCGGCGGTGCGGGGGCCGGCGGCGATGATGATGCTGGGGGCCTCCGTGGACGCGGCCCGCGTTCCCGACTGCGCGCTGCGGCGCAAGGTCTCGGGGGCGCTGGTGGCGCGCACGCTCCCCTGCGTGTCGCTTCTCGGACACTACGCGGCGATGGACCGGGCCCGGCAGTTCCTCCTCGCCGCCGGGGCCGAGGCCATGCTGCCCGCGCCGGTGCTGGTCGACGACTCCGCCGATCCCGGCCTGCGCTACGACGCGCGCGGCGACGTCTTCCACCTGGGAGAGGGCCCCGCCGGCGCGCGCGTTCCTCTGGCCCTCAACCCCGGCGCCGTCACCCGGGAGATGGCCCGCCGGCAATTGCGGGCGGTGGCCGCGGCGCATCCGGAGGAGGCGGAGGGCGTGGCGCTCTTCCTCGGCGGCGCCGCCGCCGGCGATCCCGGCTACCTGGCCGCCTCCGAGCCCGGCGGCGATCCCATCGGCCAGCTGGACCTCTCCCGCCCGCTCCCTTCCGGGGCGGCGCCTTCCGCCGTGCTCGCCGCCGCCCTCTGGGCCTGGGGGGACGCCAGCGGCGATCTGACGGGCGCCGCGCGCGCCGCGCTGGCCGCCTCCCGCGCCTTGGGCCCGGGCCCGGCCGAGCCGGCCATGGTGCTCTCCCTGGTGGCCGCCCAGCTCGAGGGAGCCGAGCGCGATCAGGCCTGCGCGGTCTTCCGCGCCCGGCTGCACGGCGCGGGCATCTCCGCCTGTCCCTGAAGCGAGCGCATGGCAGACTCCGGCTCCCGCGAGATGCCCCCGGCCCTGGTACAGTTCCTCCTCGGCGGGCAGACGCTGGTGGTGGCCACGGTGGACGAGCGGGGAGCGCCGATGACCACCCTGATGACCTGGGCGGTGGCGCGCAATCCCTCCACCCTGACCCTGGCGGTGGACACCCGGGGGCGCTCGATGCGCAACCTCCGCTCCAACGCCAAGGTGGCCATCGAGGTCCTGGGCGACGATCTCTGCTATGGGCTGCGCGGGACGGCGGTGGTGGAGAAGGAGCTGATGCAGTCGCCGCCCTTCCCCTGCGCACTGGTGGCGGTGCGCATCGAGGAGGTGCGCGACCACGCCGCCGCCGGCATCGCCTTCAGGGGCCCCAGCTACGCCTTCCACCCGGGCAAGGAGCACCGCAAGGGGGTGGAGGAAAGCGTCTACGCCGAGCTGAAAGGTCCGACGCCTACCATTTGAGCGGGCGTCCGCTCCGCTCCCGCTCGCTCCCCGTTGTTTTTTTCGCTACTCTTCCGCCCCCTTCCCGGGAGCGGAGTACATGGCTTTCGCGTTCATCGTCGCCCTCGTCGCCGCCATCCTCGCCGTCGTGTTCTTCCTCCAGGGCCAGTCCGCCGCCAAGGCGGTGGCGGGCCTGCGGGAGGAGGCCGGCGCCGCGCGCAAGGACACCGAGGCCGCCCGCGCGGAGCTGCGCAAGGCCCAGGAGGAGCTGAAGTCGCGCTCCGCCCAGCTCTCCGAAACCCGCGAGAAGCTCTCGGAGACCCGGCGCAAGGCGCAGGAGGGCCGCTCCGGACGATCGGCGCCGCGGGGGGCCCGGGAGGCCGAATTGGAGGAGGATCTGCAGCACGCCCGCCGGCTCAACGAGGAGGCGCACGCCAACGAGGCACAGGCCCGGCGCGATCTGGCCGCCGCCCGCGCCTCGGAGGGCCAGCTCCGCTCGGAGATGGAGAAGGCGCAGGCTCGCCTGCGCGAGCTGTCGGAGCGCCCGGCCGCGGCGCCAGCGGCGCCTCCGCCCCCGGCCGCCGACGCGGTGCGCGAGCAGCTCGAGGCGGCCAAGAGCGAGCTGGAGCGGCAGGTGGCCGCGGCGGAGCGCCACACCCGGGAGGCGAAGCGGCGCGAGCAGGAGCTGCGCGAGGAGGTCCGCAAGCACAAGGGCCGGGCCGAGACCAACAACCGCGTCTACCTGGTGACCAAGGGAGAGCTGGAGCTGGTCAAGGAACGGCTGGCGCAGGCGGAGCGCAAGCTCTGGCAGGCCGGCATCCCGCTGGCCCCGCCGCCGCAGAAGGAGCGCCCCAAGGCCACCGGCCCGGCCGCCGCCGACCGCTCTGCCGACGAGCCCGCCGCGGAGGAAGCGGCGCCGGAGGAGTCAGCCGCGCCTGCTCCAAACGATCCCGCCTAGAACCCTCAGGGGAGGACTTTTTCGAGGAGCGAGAGGAGCTGGGGCGCCTCGAAGGGCTTGCTGAGGAAGCCGGCCGCGCCGGTGCGGCCGGCGATCTGCTCGAGGTCTTCCTTGGCCGAGATCAGCACCACCGGGACGCGCTTGCTGGCCGGCAGGCCGCTCATGCCCCGCAAGAAGCCTTCGCCGTCCAGGTGGGGCATGCGCAGGTCGAGAAGGATCACCTCGGGGCGGAACTCGGGAAGGACCCGCACGGCCTCCACCGCGTCACGCGCGAGGGCCACTTCGTAGCCCTCCATCCCCAACAGGTCCGCGACTCCATCCCTGAATCCCTCTTCGTCGTCCACGATCAGGACGCGGCGACCCGCCATGAGATCCTGCCTCTTCAAGCTTCTCCCTGTCCGTCAGGTAGGACATGCGACCACAGCTGGCAAGCTTTGTCCATGCGCATCCGTTTAGAAACTTCCCCCGCATTCACGGGAACAGCCAAAGAGGCGGCTTCATGGCCTCCTTGACTTGAAACGGGCAGTTCGTTAGATCGCCACGGCTTTTCTGGCGTCGAGCCGAAGTGGTGGAATTGGCAGACACGCCAGATTCAGGGTCTGGTGGGGGCAACCCCGTGGAGGTTCGAGTCCTCTCTTCGGCACCACCGACGCCCCGGCGGCGGATCCCTGAGCGCCTTGATCCGCGCCCGTCACCGGACGGTAGAGCCTCGGCCACCTGGCCGGGGCTCTTCTGTTTTTCCCCGGTGTCCCGCCGATGATCACCCCTCTCGAGGAAGCCCTGGCCGCCATCGCGGCCCGGGCGCGGCCGCTGGAAGCGGAAGCGGTGCCCCTGGCCGAGGCGCACGGCCGGGTGCTGGCCGAAGGGGTGCGGGCGCTGCGCGATCAGCCCGCCACCGACGTCTCGATGATGGACGGCTACGCGCTGCGCGCCGCCGACGCCCGGCAGCCTTTGCGGGTGGCGGGCGAGATCGCGGCCGGCGACGCGCCCTGGTCGCGCCCCCTCCAGCCCGGGGAAGCCGCGCGCATCTTCACCGGCGCGCCCCTGCCTCCGGGCGCGGACTGCGTGGTGATGCAGGAGCAGGCCGCGCGCGAAGGGGACTCGCTGCGCGTGCAGCAGCCGCCCAAGGCGGGACAGCACATCCGCCGCCGGGGAGAGGAGCTGACCGCCGGCGGGGAGGCCCTGCCCCCGGGGCGGACCCTGGACGGATCCGACCTGGCGCTGGCGGCGGCCTGCGGGGCGTCGGTCGTGCGCGCGCACCGGCGGCCGCGGGTGGCGGTGCTCTGCACCGGAAGCGAGCTGGTGCCGCTGGGCGCCACCCCGCCGCCGGGGAAGATCGTGGAGACCAACGGCCTGACCCTGGCGGCGCTCTGCCGGGAGGCCGGCGCCGAGGTCGAACGGCTGGGGATCGCGCCCGACACCGTGGAGCAGATCGCCGGCAAGCTGGGCGCCGCGAAGGCCGACATCCTGGTCACCACCGGCGGCGCCTCGGTGGGCGATCACGATCACGCCCAGGCGGCGCTGGAGCGGCTGGGGGGAAGCCTGGTCTTCCACTCCGTCGCCATCCGGCCGGGGAAGCCCATCCTCTTCGGCCAGGCTTCGGGGGGCCGCCTGGTCTTCGGGCTCCCCGGCAATCCCGCCGCGGCCACCCTGGGGTTCGAGCTCTTCGTCCGCCTCGCCATCCGCTTGCTCTCGGGCGACGGCAATCCCTCCCGGCCCCGGGCCCGGGCGCGCCTGCGCGGGGCGGTCTCGCGGGTGAAGGGGCTGACCCACTTTCCCCGGGGCCGGGTGGGCGCCAGCGGATCGCAGCTCGTCTTCACCCCCGCCGCGCAGCAGAGCAGCATGCAGATCTCCTCCTGGTCGGGGGCGAACGCGGTGGCGATGATCCCGCCCGGCGAGGGCCTCGTCCCCGAAGGGACGGAGGTCGACGTCCTCCTGGTCGCCCCGTTATCGCCGGCGTGAGCGGGGCCGGGCCGCGCGGGTGGCGGCCCGCTTGGGCGCCACGGCCGCGTAGCTCTCGTCGATCCACTGCTTGAGCAGGTCCACGGGGACGTCCTCCTTCGCCTCGAAGCGCGCGCTCACCCAGCCGGCCTTGCCCAGGCCGTACCCGGTGGGCTCGGCGAAGGAGAACATGGTGATGGCCGCCTCGCCCGAGTCGGAGAGCTTGCAGGAGAGGCCGTAGCCGTAGTCCGGATGGCCGAGGAAGACGAAGACCTTCTTGCCCACCTTGTAGACGGTCTCGCCCCAGGGATCGTCCTCCCAGGCCCCCGGCTTCCCCGCCGCGTGCTTCTTCAGGGCCTTCCAGGCGGCGGCGGGCCTCATTCGCGCTCGTCCAGCCAGGCCATCTGGATGGCCTCGAGGATCTTCTCGTTCGACTTGTTCGGGTCGTCGGAGAAGCCGGGCAGCTCGCGCACCCAGCGGTGCAGGTCGGTGAAGCGCACGGAGAGCGGGTCGGTGTCGGGGAACTTCTCGTGCAGGGCGATGCCGATCTCCCGCACGTCCTGCCAGGTCAGCTTCTGGGGCATGTCACTTCGGCGGCCACGTGCCCGCGGCCTCCGCCTCGTGCCGTTCCTTGGGGTGCTCGTCGTACCAGGTGCGCTCCGACTCCTCGGTGATCTGGTAGACCACGTCCTCTCCGTCCAGCTCCGCCTGGCAGCCGAGGCGCGAGTACGCCTTCACGTCGTAGGCCTTGTCCAGCTGGTCCGCCTCGCCGTCCTCCATGTCGGAGAGCGACTGGGCGCCCTTCTTCACCCAGACGTGGCAGGTGGAGCAGGCGCAGACGCCGCCGCAGGCGGAGCCGTGCTTCGCCCCCAGGTTCAACGAGGCCTGGAGCAGCGATCGTCCGGCCGGGACCTCGCCCTCCGCCACCAGCTCGCCGCGCGGATCGTAGATGGTCACCTTCGGCATCACTTCACCGGCTCTTCCCTCTCCTGCAAGGCCGAGTAGGCCTTCTTGGCGTGGGGCGAGAGATCGCCCTGGTCGAACTCGCCCACCGAGTGGCCCTTGAGCGCCCGCTCGATGCCCCGGTCCATCACCCGCTTGGCGAACTCCGCGCTCACCCGGTCCAGCTTCTCGATCTCCCCGTGGATGAGGAGGTGGTCCTTGCCCTGGGCGGCCGCCCGCAGCGCGGCCATCTCTCCCTCGATCTGCGCCCGCTCCCCCTCCGAGAGCAGGTCGCCGTTCGACTCCAGCTGCTTCTCGGTGGCCTTGAGGATCCGCTGCGCCTCCACCCGGTTGTCGATCAAGAGGCGGGCCTGGACGTCCTCCTCCGCGTGCTCGATGGAGGCGAGCAGCATCCGCTCGATCTCCTCGTCGCTCAGGCCGTGCGAAGGCTTGACGGTGATGCTCTGGGAGACGCCGGTCAGCTCCTCCTTGGCGGTGACGGAGAGGATGCCGTCGGCGTCCACCTGGAAGGTCACCGCCACCCGGGCCAGCCCGGCGGGGAGCGGGGGGATGCCGGAGAGGGTGAACTTCGCCAGCGAGCGGTTGTCCTGCACCAGCTCCCGCTCGCCCTGCAGGACGTGGATGTCCATCCCCGTCTGGCCGTCGGCGAAGGTGGTGAACTCCTGCGTGGCCCGGGCGGGGATGGTGGTGTTGCGCAAAAGCAGCTTCTCCACCAGCCCGCCCATGGTCTCCAGCCCCAAAGAGAGCGGGGTGACGTCGAGGAGGAGGACGTCGTGCTGCGGGGTCTCGGCGGTGAGCAGGTCGGCCTGCACCGCTGCCCCCAGGGCCACCACCTCGTCGGGGTCGATGTCCGCCAGCGGCTCCAGCCCGAAGAGCTCGCGGACGTAGCGGCGCACCGCGGGCACCCGGGTGGAGCCGCCCACCAGGATGACCCCGTCCAGCCCCTTCCCATCCGGCACGCCGGCGTCGCGCAGCGCCCGCCGGCAGGGACCGCCGGTCTTCTCGATCAGGCCCCGGATGGCCTTCTCCAGCAGCGAGCGGGTGACGCGCCTGCCCATCGCCTCGGTGACGTCGACCCGGGTCAGCTCCTCCTTGGCCTGCTTGGCCGCGTCGATGGCCTGGCGCACCTTGCGGGGAGTGTGCTCCTCTCCCTCGAGGAGGATCTCGGCCAGCGCCCGGTCGAAGTCGTCGCCTCCCAGCGCCGAGTCGCCCCCCACCGCCTTCACCTCGAAGACGCCTTCCTGGAGCTGGAGGATGGAGATGTCGAAGGTCCCGCCCCCCAGGTCGTAGACGGCGAACTTCCCCTGCGAGCGCTTGTCCAGGCCGTAGGCCAGCGCGGCCGCGGTGGGCTCGTTGAGCAGGCGGAGGACTTCCAGCCCGGCCAGCCGTCCCGCCTCCTTGGTGGCCTGGCGCTGGGCGTCGTCGAAGTAGGCGGGAACGGTGATCACCGCCTGGTTCACCTTGATCCCCAGCCGCTCCTCGGCGCGCGAGCGCAGGGCGCGGAGCACCTCGGCGGAGACCTCGACGGGATTGACCACCCGCCCGCCGTTCACCACGAAGCGGACCACGCCCGAGTCGCCCTCCGCGAAGCGGTAGGGGCTCAGCCGGCGGGTCTCGGGATCGGCGGAGGAGCGCCCCATGAACCGCTTCACCGAGACGATGGTGTCGCGGGGGAAGTCCGCCGCCACCCGCCGGGCGGCGCGGCCCACCACCACCGATCCGGGGCCCCCGCCCTCGCCGTAGTGGACCACCGAGGGGAGCAGGGTGCTGCCCTCGTCGACGGCCAGGGCGTGCGGCCTGCCGTCGGCCAGGACGATGGCGATCAGCGAGTTGGTGGTGCCCAGGTCGATGCCCACGGCGGCGGTGGTGCAGGCCTCCTTGGCGCGCCCCTCGCCCGGCTCGCTGATCTGGAAGAGGGCCATCAGAGCTCCGCCGCGCGCCCCTCCACCTCGTCGAGGTAGCGGGCGTAGTAGCGCATCCGCGCCAGCAGCTCGGCCGCCTTGGCCAGGTCGCCGCCGCCTTCCACCAGGGTCCGCACCTCCCGCAGGGTGCGGTCGCGCTTCTCCCGGACCGCGCCGGCCAGGGGCTCCAGCGGCTCGCCGGAAGCCTTGGCCTCCATCAGGCGCTCCCGGTCCTCCAGCGTCTGCTCGAGGAACTCGGGCGACATCTTCGGGTCGCCCTGGATTCCCCGCAGCGCCAGCAGGTGCTCGGCGCGCCGCACCGGGTCCTTCAAGGCCTTGTAGGCCTCGTTGAGCCGGGTGGTCTGCTCCAGCGCGAACCTCCGCTCCTGCGGGCTGGCGCGGGCGACGCGGTCGGGGTGCAGCTTGCGCGAGAGCGCCCGGTAGCGGTCGTCGAGGTCCTCGGGCTCGTCGAACGAGCCGGGAAGGCCCAGCACCGCGAACTTGTCGGGCTGGCTGCCGGCCGGAGGGGGAGGCTGCACCTTTCCGCAGGACGGGCAGACCGGATCCGCCGCCGCGTGTGGGTGGCCGCAGCTCCAGCACTTGCGCGTGTCCATGGCTCAAACCGTGAAGGACTCGCCGCACCCGCACTCGCTCTTCACCTGCGGGTTGACGAACTTGAAGCCCTTCTGCTGGAAGGTGTCGACGAAGTCGAAGGTGGTGCCGTTCAGGTAGATGAGGCTCTTGGGGTCGACGTACACCTTGGCCCCGTCCACCTCGAAGACCTTGTCCTTGCCCCGGGGCGTGTCGCAGTACTCGATCACGTAGCTCATCCCCGAGCAGCCCCCGCCCTTCACTCCCAGGCGCACGCCGCTGCGCTCGTTGCTCTGGGCGCGCCTGGCCAGCTGGTTCTTGATCTCCAGCGCGGCCCGGGCGGTGACGTTGACGCGGGGCTCAGCCATCGATCCTCTTCTCCTCCCCCTTGGCCTCGGGCTGGACGGCCGCGCCCCGCTTCTTCTTCCAGTCGGCGATGGCGGCCTTGATGGCGTCCTCGGCCAGCACCGAGCAGTGGATCTTCACCGGGGGCAGCGCCAGCTCCTTGGCGATCTGCGTGTTCTTGATGGTCATCGCCTCGTCCACCGACTTGCCCTTCACCCACTCGGTGACCAGGGAGGAGGAGGCGATGGCGGACCCGCAGCCGAAGGTCTTGAACCTGGCGTCCTCGATCTTCCCGTCGTCGCTGATCTTGACTTGAAGTCGCATCACGTCGCCGCAGGCGGGGGCCCCCACCAGCCCGGTGCCCACGTTCGGGTCGTTCTTGTCCAGCGTTCCGACGTTACGCGGGTTCTCGTAGTGATCCAGGACCTTGTCGCCGTAAGCCATGCTCGTCTCCTGTGAGTGCTGTGGCTAATGGGCCGCCCACTCGATCTTGGAAAGGTCGATCCCTTCGCGCGCCATCTCGTACAAGGGGCTCATCTCCCGCAGCCGCTGCACCTGCTCGACCACGTACTTGCCCACGTAGTCCACTTCCTCTTCCGTGTTGAACCTTCCGATGCCGAAGCGGATGGAGGTGTGCGCCAGATCCTCGCTCACTCCGCAAGCCCGCAAGACGTAGGAGGGCTCCAGGCTGGCGCTGGTGCAGGCGGACCCCGAGGAGACGGCCACGTTCTTGATGGCCATCATCAGGGCCTCCCCCTCCACGTAGGCGAAGCTGACGTTCAGGTTGCCGGGCAGCCGCTCGGTGGGGTGCCCGTTCAGCTCCAGGTGGTCGAGGTGGCTGAAGAGGTAGTCCTGCAGCTTGCGCCGCAGCTGGTAGGTGCGCTTCGACTCCTCGGGCATCAGCTCCTGCGCCAGCGCCGCCGCCTTGCCGAAGCCCACGATGCCCGGCACGTTCAGGGTCCCGCTGCGCATCCCCCGCTCGTGGCCGCCGCCGTCGATGATGGGGGCGATGCGCACCCGCGGCTTGCGCCGCACCCAGAGGGCGCCGATGCCCTTGGGTCCGTAGATCTTGTGCCCGGAGAGCGAGGCCAGGTCGACCTTCATCTTCTCCACGTCGAAGGGCACCTTGCCCACGCCCTGGACCGCGTCCACGTGGAAGAGGACGCCCTTCTCGCGGGTGACCTCGCCCAGCTCCGCGATGGGCTGCAGGGTGCCGATCTCGTTGTTCGCCAGCATCGCCGAGACGAGGATGGTCTTGTCGGTGATCGCCTCGCGCAGCTGCCCCGCGCTGATCCGCCCGTCCTTGTCGGTGGGAAGGTAGGTGACCTCGCACCCCTGCCGCTCCAGGCGCTTCATGGTGTCGAGCGTCGCCTTGTGCTCGGTGCGGACGGTGATCAGGTGGTTGCCCTTGTCCTTGTAGAACTCGGCCGCCCCCTTGAGCGCCAGGTTGATGCTCTCGGTGGCGCCGGAGGTGAAGACGATCTCCTTCTCGTTCCCCCCGATCAGGGAGGCGATCTGCTCCCGGGCGCGGTCCACCGCCTCCTCCGCCTTCCAGCCGAAGGGGTGGCTGCGCGAGGCCGCGTTGCCGAACTCGGTGGTCAGGTACGGCATCATCGCCTCCAGCACCCGCGGATCGAGCGGGGTGGTGGCGTTGTTGTCCATGTAGATGGGAAGCATGATCGGCATGTGGACCCTAATGTGGACTGGACTGGTCTATTATAACCCGCCCCGCTGCGGGTCAAGGCATGCGCGGTTAGGATGGCGCCGATGAAGAAGTGGGTTTCCAGGCTGGTTCTGGCCCTGGCGATCGGGCTCTTGCTCCCGTTTCTTCCGGGCTTTTTGACGCAGAGCGTCGGACCCGGTGCCGACCTGTCGGGCAAGCTGGGCCTGGGGACCGGGGTTTCGCTCGCCACCTTCGCCGTGCTCTTCGCTGGCGGGGTCCTCACCAGCCTCACGCCCTGCGTCTACCCGCTCATCCCCATCACCGTGAGCATCTTCGGCGCCCGCCAGCCGGAGCACCGCGGCCGATCGGTAGCGCTTTCAGCTACCTACGTGGGCGGAATCGCGGCGATGTACTCCGCGCTCGGGCTCTTCGCCGCCCTCTCCGGCAAGGCCTTCGGGACGGTCCTCTCCTCGCCGGCGGTGGTCGTGCTGCTCGCCCTCTTCCTCGCCGCGCTGGCGGCGAGCATGTTCGGGGCCTTCGACATCGCGGTGCCGGCGGGGCTGCAGCAGAGGCTCGCCTCGGTGACGGGCAAGGGTTTCGCCCACGCCTTCGGCATGGGGCTGGTGGCGGGGATCATCGCGGCGCCCTGCACCGGGCCGGTGCTGGCCGGGGTCCTCACCTACGTGGCCACGCAGCGCAGCGCGCTGCTCGGCTTCTGGATGCTCTTCACCTACGCCTTGGGCATGGGGCTGCTCTTCTTCCTCCTCGGGGCCACCTCGCTGCGGCTGCCCCGCTCGGGCGCCTGGATGGAGACGGTGAAGAGTGTGCTCGGCGTGGCCCTCCTGGCGGCGGCGGTGGGGCTCTTGCTGCCCTTCCTTCCCCGCCCCGGTCCGTTGCCGCTCTCCGCGCGTTCGCTGGGGCTGCTGGCCGGAGCGCTGGCGTTCGCCGGCGTGCTCGCCGGAGCGCTCAGCCTCTCCTTCCACGGGGCGGCGCGGGAGAAGGCGATGAAGCTGGGCGCCCTGGTGCTGCTGGTCGGCGGCGTCGGGCTGCGCTTCGGCTGGGCGGGAGCGCCGCGGGCCGACAAGGCCTTCCAGATCCCCTGGCTGAAGGACGAGAAGCTGGCCGTGCGCGAGTCGCTCTCCACCGGCCGCCCGCTGCTCATCGACTTCTCCGCCGAGTGGTGCGCGGCCTGCAAGGAGCTGGACGTGCACACCTGGACGGACCCGGTGGTGGCCAGGGAGGTGTCCGATCGCTTCGTGGCCCTGAAGATCGACGCCACCGACGAGACGGAGGAGATCAACCAGCTCACCAACAAGTACGGCGTTCCCGGCCTCCCCACGGTGCTGATGATGGCCTGCAAGGACGAGCGCCCGCCGGAGTGCGCGGTGCCGGGCGAAGGGCCCGCCCGGGTGACGGGGTTCCTTGGCCCGCCGGAGATGCTGGAGCGGTTGAGGCGCGTCCAGTGAAGCGCGCTTTGCTCGCGCTCCTCGCCGCCGCCGGCTGCGGCCACGGCGACGCGGCCCTGAGGGAGGAGCAGGCCACGGCGCGGAAGTACCGGGACGCGTACGAGGCGCAGGTGAAGGTGAATGCGGAGCTGAAGAAGAAGATGGCGGAATTGGAAGCGAAGAACTGCCGTTGACGTGATCGTTGGCGTTGACGTGGACGTCGCCGTCCACGTCCACGTCCACGTCAACGACTGAGAGGCGCTGAGAGCGCCCGCCTGATCGCGGCCAGCAGCGATTCCGGCGCGAACGGCTTCTCCACGAACGCTTCGCAGCGCAGCTCCCGGGCGGCCGCGGCCACCTCGCGGTCGGCGGAGAAGAGCACCACCCGGGGCGAGAGGCCCTCCGCGCGCACCGCGGCGAGCAGGGCGCGGCCGTCCATGTCCGGCATGCGCAGGTCGAGCACCAGCGCGTCCGGGGGCCGGGACTTGATCTTCGCCAGCGCGGCCCGGCCGCCGCCGGCCCAGCCGGCCTCGAAGCCGTGCTCGGCGAGGAACTCCGCCATCATCCGCGCGATCGGCTCGTCGTCGTCGACCACCAGCACGCTGCCTTCGCCCCCGCCCTGCCGCCCGGGAGCGCTCTGGCGGACGGGGAGCTGGAGGACGAAGGCATGGGGCCGGGCGGAGAGCAAACCGCCGTGCAGCTCGGCGGCCTTGCGGGCGATGGTCAGGGCCATCCCCAGGCCCTGGCGCTGCCCCTGGGGCACCTCCCAGCGGGGGTCGAGGGCGTGCGCCGGATCGGGCAAGGGGTCCCCGCTCCATTCCACCCGCACCTCGGCCTGCCCTCCCTGGCGCAGGGCCTGGACGCGCACCGGGCCCAGGCTGCGGGCGCGCAGCACCATGGCGGTGAGGGCGCGCTCGATGCGCTCGCGGTCCGCGAGCAAGGGGAGGGAAGGCTCGACCTGCGCCTCCACGTCGGCGGCCGCCCCCAGGCGCCGCAGCGAGCGGCGGGAGGCGTCCACCAGCTCGGCCATCTCGCACGGCTCCTGGTGGAGGAGGAAGCGGCCGGTCTCGATGCGCGAGACCTCCAGGGTTTCCTCCAAGAGGCCGTGGAGCCTCTCCGCCTGGCGCTCCAGCACCTGCACGTGGCGGGGATCGCAGGGCTCCCCCTTCTCCAGGCGCCGCGCCAGCGAGTAGGAGAAGCCCTTGATGCTGGTGAGGGGCGTCTTGAGCTCGTGCGCCGCCAGGGAGAGGAAGCGGTCCTTGCGCGACTCGCGCTCGGCCGCGGCCAGCACCGCGCCGGCCCGGGCGAGCAGCGGGCTCAGGCCCCGCAGGTCGCGGGAGGCGCCGCCGAAATGGACGGAGAGGGCGCCCACGATCTGCTGGTGGACGCGCAGCGGCACCGAGGCCGCGTCCCCTCCCCACTCGGGATGGCCGCTGCGGATCCCCCGCTCCGCCAGCTCGTGGGAACAGGGCAGCCCGTCGCTCCCCAGCATCTGCACGCCCGCCGCCGTGCGCAGGTGGACGGCGACGCCCGCCGCGCCGGTGAGCCGGCGGGCGATGACGGCGATGCGGCCGGCCAGCTCGCGGGTGTTCTCGCCCGCCAGGGCGGCGTCGACCAGCTGGGCCGCGGCCTCCGAGGCGAGGAAGGCAGACTCCACCCGGCGCTGCAGGGAGAAGAGGCGGCGCAGGCAGCGCAGGGCGGGGGCCTGCAGGGCGGAGCGCAGCGAGCCCCGGACGATGCGCGCCCCGTCGACCAGGATGCCGTGCGTCCGGGGCGGGGCCTCGGGCACGCCGTCCTGGGCGGACGGCCGCCGGAACCATGCGGACCAGAATGGATGTCGCTGTGCAGGACGTAGATCGAGCACGCGGCGCAGGCTCCGGACCGGGGCCCCGTTTTCGCACCCCGGGCGTCGCAATCTGGGCACGCCCGTCCGGACGCGAAACTGGGAAAAACGGGGGAATTCCTACCTCCGGCTGCGGCATGCGGGGTGCACTGGCAGGGGCCGCGGTTCACTACCGGACCGCGCGGGGGGGACGTGCCCGGCGCGCTCGCACTGGGAATGTGGCTCCTCGCCGCTGCCGCGGGGGAGGGGGAGCCGGGGCTCCTGGAGACGCAGGAGGCCGCGGCCCGGGCGGCCGGGGGCTCCGCGGCCCAGGACGCGGCGAGGCTCCTGCGGGCGCGGACGGCCCACTGGGCGCCGCAGGTGCGGGGGCAGGCCATGGCGCGCGAGGACCAGAAGATGCGGGAGGGCGAGTTCCGCCTGGCGCCCCTGCGCGAGCTGGACGAGGGGGCGGGGCGGGTCTGGACGGTGACGCTGGTCTGGGACCTCTCGCAGGTGATCTTCGCCCGCGAGGAGACGCAGCTCGCGCTGGCGCAGGCCCAGCTCGCCCGGGCGCGGCGGGAGGCGGCCGATCGCGCTGCCCAGCTCTTCATCGACCGGCAGCGGGCGAAGGCGCTCTTCGTCGCCTCGCGCACGAGGGAGTCCTGCTACGCGCTGCTCCGGGCCACCGCGGCGCTGGCCGCTCTCACCGGCGGCCTGTTCCGCGACATCCTGGCCGGGGAAGAGGCGGCTTGCGCGGGGGCCGCGAAGTGATCCGCGCCGCGCTCCTTCTGGCCTTGCTCGGCTGTGGTCCGAAGATCTCCGGCGCCGAGGTCGCGGCGGACGCCGGGCCGTCCCCGCCCACCGTCTCCGATCTCGACCCGGAGCCGGGAGTGGTTCCCGCCGGGGCCACGTTCACCGTCCGCTTCTCCGCCGCCATGGACGAGGGGCAGCTCCTGGCCGCCTCCGGGCGGAGCGAGACCGTGGCGCTGGCCGCGGAGGCCGACGCGGAGCGCGCGGCGGCGGCCATCGAGCACTCGCCGCTCTCCGCCCACGAGCGGGAGCTGCTGGTGCCCGCGGCCGCGACCATCGCCTCCGACCGGCGCTCCGTCACCCTCGCTCCGGACCAGCCGCTCGCCGCCGGCGCCTGGGTGCTGCTGGTCTCGCCGCGGCTGAAGGACGAGGACGGGCGCAAGCTCTCCGGCGACGGGAGGAGGTTCGCCTTCCAGGTGGCCCAGCCCGCGCCCGCGGCCAGGCTGATCTCTCCTCCGCCCGGCGGAGAGGTCCCCTGGAACCTGGCGGTGGCGCGCGCCTTCGCTCCTTCCGGGCGGGTGGCGCTGCTCGGGCCCTCGGGCGAGGAGATCGCGGCGGCGGACGCCTCCGGCGCCGTGGCACTGCCGCTTCCCCTTCCGCTCGTCCCGGGAGCCGGGTACACGCTGGCGCTCGGCGGCAAGCCAGTCCCCGGACAGTCGTTCTCGGCCGCGGCCTGCGCGCGCGGCGCCGCCCCGGCCCTGCAGGGCGGGGCGGCCCGGCTGAGCGTGGGCGATACCTGGGTCGCGGTGCAGGTGGCGCTCGACTGGCCAGCGCTGCTGGAGGTGGAGGTGGAGGACGCGCGCGGCGCCGCCGTAGCCACTGAGGCGCCTGTCCTCTGCGCTCCGCCGCCCTGCGGTCCACCGGGCTTCGGCTGCCCTGGCTCCATCCGCATCGAGGGCCTGCGCCCGGCGGAGGACTACGCACTGCGGATCACGGCCCGAGACGACTACGGCTTCACCGCCCGGCCCTCCCCGCAGGCCTTCAGCACGCTGGCCGCGCTCCCCCGGGTGCTCCTCTCCGAGGTGATGACCTCGGGCATCGACGGCGAGTACGCGGAGATCCTCAACCTGGGGCCGGGGGCGGCCGATCTGGAAACCCTGGCCCTGCAGGGGGCCGACGGGGTGGTGCGGCCGCTCCTGGGCAGCGCGCCGCCTTTGCCGGCGGTGCTCGCGCCGGGGAGCAGGGCGCTGGCGGTGGGGGCTTCCTTCGACGCCGGCCTCTATCCCGGGATCCCGCCGGGTACGCAAATCCTGCGGGCGGCGACCCAGCGCCTGCTCGGGCGAGGGCTCTCCGACGATGCGCAGGGGCCCTTCGCGCTCGTCTCGCAAGGCGCGTCTCCGGTTCCGCTGGCCGACTTCCCTGCTGGGGCGCCCCGCTGTCCCGCCGGGGTGAGCCTGCAACGCGACGAGGCGGCCCCGCCCGGTTCGCCCGCCGCCTGGATCTGCGGCCGCGGCGGCGGCACACCGGGGAGGGCGCCCTAGTAGACTGCCCCCGGGCGTGCTAGAGCGGACGGCCGCTTTTGCAGAGGGAGCAGCGAGATGTCCGGCCACAACCGGTGGACGAAGATCAAGCGCAAGAAGGAAGCGATGGGCGCGAGCAAGGGCGCCCTGTTCACCAAGCTGATCCGCGAGGTCACCGTGGCCGCTCGCACCGGCGGCGGCGATCCGGATCACAACGCCCGCCTCCGGTCGGCCGTGCTGGCCGCGCGGGAGGCCAACATGCCAGCCGACAACATCACCCGGGCCATCAAGAAGGGGACGGGCGAGCTGGAGGGCGTGAACTACGAGGAGCTGACCTACGAAGGATACGGGCCGGGCGGGGTGGCCTTCGTGCTGGAGATCCTCACCGACAACAAGAACCGCACGGCGGGCGACGTGCGCGCCATCTTCACCAAGGGGGGCGGGAGCATGGCGGCCTCCGGGGCGGTGGCGTTCCAGTTCGATCGCAAGGGCGTGATCCCGGTGAAGAAGGGCGCCAGCGAGGAGCAGGTGATGGAGATGGCCCTGGACGCGGGCGCGGAGGACGTGGTGCCCGACGGCGAGGGCGGCTTCGAGGTGCGCACCGACAGCGCCTCGCTCATGCCGGTGCACAAGGCGCTGGAGGCGAAGCTGCAAGTGGGAGCGCCGAAGCTGATGTTCCTCCCCAAGAGCACGGTGCAGATCACCGGGGAGACCGCCGAGAAGGTGCTCCGGCTGGTGGAGAACCTGGAAGAGAACGACGACGTGCAGCACGTGCACGCCAACTTCGAGATCTCCGACGAGGAGATGGCGGCGATCGAATCAAGGGCCTAGTTCGGCATAGAATGGTCTTTCGTGCGAGTCCTGGGGATCGATCCCGGTTCCAGATACTGCGGATTCGGCGTCGTGGAGGACGCGGGCGGCACGCGCGTCCGCCACCTGGCTCACGGGGTGCTGACCCTGGGGGAATCGCTCTCCATCGAGGAGCGGCTGCGCGTCCTGCACGAAGGCCTCTCCCGCGAGCTTGCGACGCACCGGCCGGGAGTGGTGGCGGTGGAGGACGTCTTCCACGCCCGGAACGCGCGCTCCGCGCTGGTGCTGGGGCAGGCGCGCGGGGTGGCGCTCCTGGCCGCCGCCCAGGCCGGGGTGCCGGTGCGCAGCTTCCCGCCCAGCGTGATCAAGCAGGCGGTGACCGGCACCGGCCGGGCGGAGAAGGAGCAGGTGGGGCGGATGGTGGCGGTGGTCCTGGGGATCGCCATCCGCGGCCGCCTGGACGCGACCGACGCGCTGGCCGCGGCCATCTGCGCCGTGCTCCGCGCCCAGGCCCCGGAGGTGGCCCGGCCGCGCGGCGACTGGCGGGCGGCGCTGGCCCGGAGGTACGCGAAGTGATCGCCCGCCTCTCCGGCACGGTGCTGGAAAAGGGCGGCGACTGGGCGATCCTGGACGTCCAGGGAGTGGGCTACAAGGTCCACCTCTCCCTGCAGTCGCTGGGCGCGCTCCCGCCCGAAGGCTCCCGCGCCCAGCTCCGCTGCTACACCCACGTCCGCGAGGACGCGCTGCAGCTCTTCGGCTTCTGCACCGCCGAGGAGGAGGAGCTGTTCCACTTCCTCATCTCCGTCTCCCAGGTGGGGCCCAGGCTGGCCCTGAACATCCTCTCGGGAATGCCCGCGACCGAGCTGGCCTCCGCCATCCTCCACGGCGAGCTCGCCCGCCTGACGAAGATCTCCGGCGTGGGCAAGAAGACCGCCGAGCGGCTGGTGGTGGAGCTGAAGGACCGCATCCGCGAGAGCAGCCTCGCCGCCGCCCGCCCCTCCCGCCCCCCTCCCGCGCCGGCCCCCGACGCCGCCCTGCTCTCCGCCCTGGTCAACCTCGGCTACCGTCCGGCCGCCGCCGAGCGCACCGCCGAGACGGTGCACAGGAACCTCGGCTCCGGCGCGCCCCTCGAGGACCAGCTCCGTGAAGCGCTCCGCCTGATCGCGGGCGCGCCCTGAGAGATCCGTATGGTGTCCCCGGATCCCTATTTGACCGTGAGCACGCCGGTCATCTCGGGGTGGAGCGTGCACTTGTAGGGGAAGGTGCCGCGCTTCGTCGCCTTCCAGCGGAAGGATTGGCCCGGCTGCAGATCCCTGGAGGCGAAGACGCGCTTGTCCTGGCGGACATTGTGGGGAACGACGTCGGCGTTCTTCCATTCCACCGTGTCCCCTCGCGCCACTTCCAGCTTCTTCGGGTCCCAGGCCACCCCGCGCCCCACGATCAGGTGCGTGGCCGCGGCGAGGAGGAGGAGCCGGATCACCTGGAGAGCGCGTCCAGCAGGGAGGAGGCGTGGTCGAGGTGCTGCGCCACCACCGCCCGGACGCTCTGCAGGAGCGCCTTCAGCTCCGCGTTGCTCGCCTGGGGGATCAGCTTCTCGTCCAGCGCGCCCAGCACTTGCTGGTGGTAGGTCACCTCGTGCTCCGCGTAGGCGCGGTCGAAGGCCTTGCCCTTGAGCGGCTTCAGGCGGGCAAGGTTGTCCTGCCCGTCCTGGGCCAGCGCCCGGGAGACGTCGCTCTCCTCCGGCGTCACCCCCAGCTTCTTCGCCAGCGCCGCCGCCTGCTTGTTGGCCGAGGAGTGGTCGCGGACCATGTCGTTGGCGAACTTCCGCACCTGCGCGTTCTTCGTCTTCTTCTTCGCCACCTGGGCAGCGTCGATGTCCACCTTGTTCGCCGCCAGCGCGATGGCGGCGATCTGCGGATCGGTCAGGGAGGCGGCCGCGGCCGGCGCGCCCGCGTCGGCCTCCGCGGGAGTCCCTCCGTCCATCGCCTCGGCCGCGCCTGCCTTGGCGCCGGCGGCGGCCTCGCGCGCCGCATCGGCCGCCGTGACCGCCGCTCCGGAGACCGCTCCCACCGCCGCTCCGCCGGCGTCGACGATGGCCCGGCCCGCGTTCTCCATGCCCTGCGCCACGGTGCCCGCCGCCGTCCCGGCCCCTTGGCCGATGTCCTTCGCCACGCTCCCGGCATCGGACGCCGCCGCGGCGGTGCCGCTGGCGCTGGACGTCTTGCAGGACGCGAACGCCGCCAGGGCGCAGAAGGACGCCGGCAGGAGGCCGCGAAAGAGGGGCTGGAAGCGCATGTGTGCACACCTCGCGGGAAGGGGAATTCCCGCCGCGCCGCTCTAGCAGGCGAGAGGCGCGGCGAGCGATCCGCGGGCCCGCTCTGTTCACCAAGCAAACCTGTGCGCTGTGGTACGTTGGCCCCGGGATGAGCGAAGAACTTTCCGGTGAACGTCCCATCGCCTCCTCGGCTTCCGGCGACGACGCGCGCTTCGACCTGACGCTCCGCCCGCGCAACTTCGCCGAGGTGGTGGGGCAGCGCCCGCTGATCGACAACCTCAAGGTCTTCGTCAAGGCCGCCGCCGCCCGCAAGGAACCGCTGGACCACGTCCTCTTCTGCGGCCCTCCCGGGCTGGGGAAGACCTCGCTGGCCCACGTGATCGCCAACGAGCTGGGGTCGCAGATCCACGTCACCAGCGGCCCCGCCCTGGAGCGGAAGGGCGACCTGGCGGGAATCTTGACGAATCTGGCCGAGAATGACGTTCTCTTCATCGACGAGATCCACCGGATGAACCCGGCGATCGAGGAGAACCTCTACCCCGCGATGGAGAGCTTCACGTTCGACATCGTCATCGGGGACGGCGCGGGCGCGCGGGCGCTGAAGCTGCCCCTGAAGAGGTTCACCCTCATCGGGGCCACCACCCGCACCGGCCTGCTCACCGGTCCTCTGCGCGACCGCTTCGGAATCGTCAGCCGCCTCGATTACTACCCGGCCGAGGACCTGCAGGAGATCGTCCGCCGCTCCGCGCAGAAGCTCGCCGTCCGCCTGGAGGAGGGCGGGGCGAAGGAGATCGCCCGCCGCGCCCGGGGCACGCCGCGCATCGCCAACCGGCTCTTGCGGCGGGTGCGCGATTTCGCCGAGGTGGAGGGCGACGGCAAGGTGAGCAAGGCGGTGGCCGATCGCGCCCTGCAGCGCCTGGAGGTGGACGCCCAGGGGCTCGACTCCATGGACCGGAAGATCCTCGTCGCCCTGGTCGACAAGTTCGGGGGAGGGCCGGTGGGCCTGGAGACGCTGGCGGTGGCCACCGGCGAGCGCTCCGACACGCTGGAGGACGTCTACGAGCCGTACCTGCTCACCGAGGGCTACCTGGCGCGCACCCCGCGCGGACGGGTCGCCACCCCGCGCGCCTTCGAGCACCTGGGGCGGCGGGCCCCGGCGGGCCTGCAGGGATCGTTGCTCTGATGGCCACCGCCCCCGACAGGCGCCCGTTCGCGCAGGACTTCTTCTTCGAGCTGATGCGCGACTCACAGCGGGTGCGCGGCGTCTACCTGGCCGAGCGCGAGCGCTGGGTGCGCAGCCTGCCGGTGAGCGGCCGGGAGGAGATCCTCTTCGAGCTGGAGATGCTCCTGCGGGGCATCGACCGCTTCTTCAACCTGCGCAACCTCTTCGGCGACCTTCAGCCGCCCCAGGAGCGCGACTGGCGCGAGGAGCTGAAGGCCACCCGCGACGCCGTGCACCGCGCCGTCCACCTCTCCCGCAAGCTGATCGAGCAGGAGAAGGAGCAGGCGCTGCTCTTCCGCAGCTTCGTCGAGGGCTCCCTTTCCGACGACCGGGCCCGCACCCGCATGGGCTCGGAGATGCGCGAGCAGAGGACCCCGGAGGACTCGCTCTTCCTCCTCCGCAGCGGCCTGACGGCGCACCAGGGGGTCCTCGATCACTTGCTGCGGGTGGACACCGCCCCCCAGTCCCTCTTCTTCGACGTGGGCCGGGCCCTGCAGCACGAGCTCTTCGTCTCCCGCTACTTCTGCCCGCCGGCGCCGCTGGAGTTCCGCGCGGAGTACGACCGGATCGGCTCCGTGCTCCTGCTCGAGGCTCTGCGCCTCCTCGACGACGAGAAGAAGCGCAAGGCCTTTGCCCTCGGCCTGCTCGCCTCCTTCCGCGCCCTGCGCGCGCTCCGCTACGTCCCTTCGCCGCCCATCCCCCACACCCGTCGGGTGCTGGTGGTGCTGGCCCTGGTGCGCAGCGAGCTGTTGGACCTGGTCGGCTACCTGGAGACGGACCTTCCCCGCCTCTCGCCTTCCGGGTCCGGGGCGGCAGCGGTTGCAGCGGCGGGCAAGGCTGCCGCGCAGAAGGTTCGCGACGTGCTGGCGGCGGTGCCGGCCCTGCTCGCCCAGCCCCTCACCGATCGCGCCCAGCTCGACTTCCAGCGCGACAAGCTGGTGGAGGCGACCAAGGAGTGCGTCGGCATCCTCGCCAACGCCCTCGATCCGGCCATGGGCCATTACGCCCTTTTCGAGGACGATTCGGCCCGCACCGACCAGAGCGAGCGGCTGCGCAAGGACCTGTGGATCTTCCGCGAGATGTGCCACTACACCGCCGCCTCGCTGGAGAAACCCGACGCCACCCCCGAGGCCGCCGAGCCGCTGCGCCAGTACGCCACCGAGTTTCGCGACGTGGGCTACCAGCTGCTGCGACATTCCGATCGCGAGCTCTTCGACCGCTTCCTCGACCTGCTCGAGGGCTGGGCCGGCCGGCGCGGGGAGAGCCCGCAGATCCGCATGGCGCGCTTGCGCGACGACTGCCACCGATTCGCGGAGATCCTCGACCGGGCCCTCGACCTGGTCTCCAGGCGCACCGAGCTGCAAAAGATTCCGATAGATGAGGCAATGTATCGGGAAGCGCTTGCCAAAGTGCAGAAGGGACGGTAAGGGAGGCGCCTGTTTATCCTGCACTGCGACATGGGTGTCGCAGTGTGGCAGGTGCTGAACCACCGCCCGCGCCTGCCGGGCATGTGACCGAGCGCGCCATCACCGCAGAGTCACTACATTTCGCAGCTCGGGGGTCTCCCCCGGCACGGTTGTTGCTGAAGAGCCGCAGTTGCAGCTGCCGGACCCAACCGGAGGAGACGCGCACTTCATGGATCTCCACCCGTTCCGCCAGAGGACATTCAAGCAGCGCGCAGCAATGTCGGGAATCGGTCTGCACAGCGGCGCGAGCGTCCGGCTGACGCTCGCCCCGGCTCCGGCCGACAGCGGCATCGTCTTCGTCAGCTCGGGGGTCGAGGTGCCCGCCCTCTCGGAGTTCGTGGTGGACACGAACCTCAACACCTCGCTGGGGCGGGGCCGGGTGCGCATCGGCACGGTGGAGCACCTGTTGGCGGCCCTCTCCGGCTGCGGGATCGACAACGCCCGCATCGAGGTGGAGGGCCCGGAGATCCCCATCGCCGACGGCAGCTCGGAGCCCTTCGTCGCCCTGATCCGCGAGGCGGGGGTCCACGAGCAGCGGGCGACGCGGCGGTATCTTCTGGTGCGCAAGAGCGTGGGCGTGACGGAGGGCGACAAGCTGGCCCGCCTCTCGCCCGCGCGCGGCCGCTTCGCCGTGCACTACACCATCGACTTCCGCCACCCGCTCATCTCCGACCAGAGCTACCGGGTGGAGCTGAACGAGAAGTCGTTCCAGAAGGAGATCGCCCGGGCCCGCACCTTCGGGTTCAAGCGCGACGTGGAGAGCCTGCACAGCGCCGGGCTGGCCCGCGGCGGATCGCTGGAGAACGCGGTGGTGGTGGACGACTTCAGCATCCTCAACCCCGAGGGCCTGCGCTACCCGGACGAGTTCGTCCGGCACAAGATCCTCGACGCCCTGGGCGACCTCTCGCTTCTGGGCATGCCGGTGATCGGGCAGCTCACCGCCCTGAAGTCGGGACACGCCCTGAACCAGCAGCTGGTGCGCAAGGTGCTGGCCGAGCCCGAGGCCTGCGAGGTGGTGCAGCCGCGGGAAGCCGGCGAATTGCACGCCTTGCAGGAAAGCCTGCTCCCGGTCCTGGGACTGGAAGAGCAGGTGGCATGATCGCGCACCCTCTCCGACGTTGATCCCGGGAGCATCGCGCGTTCTACTTTCCCCATCGCCGCCGGCGGCCGTCCGGCGAGCGGGGGGTTCCACTTGGAAGAGTCTTCGAGGCGCGACGCAAACGAGCGCGCGCGCACGCTGGAAGCGCTGCGCGCGTCGGAGGAGCGCTACCGCCTTCTCTTCGACGTCAGCCCCCTTCCCATGTGGGTCTACGACCAGGAGACGCTGCGCTTCCTGGCGGTGAACCAGGCGGCGGTCGACCACTACGGCTTCAGCCGCGAGCAGTTCGCGGAGATGACCATCGCCGGGGTGGGCCCGGAGCACGAGGTGGCGCTCCTGGAGGAGCGGCTGGCGGGCAGCCAGGAGGAGAGCGCCGCCCCCAGCATCTGGCGCCACCAGAAGAAGAGCGGCGAGGCCATCGACGTGGAGATCACCTCCCACGCCCTGATGTTCGCCGGCCGGCAGGCGCGGCTGGTGATCGCCAACGACGTCACCGAGCGGCTGCGCGCCGAGCAGAAGCTCTGGCGCGCCGCCTTCTACGACGCGCTCACCGGCCTGCCCAACCGCGCCCTCTTCATGGAGCGGCTGGGCCAGGCGCAGGCGCGGGCCCGGGGCCGCTCGGGCGGCGCCTTCGCGGTGCTCTTCCTCGACCTCGACCGCTTCAAGCTGGTCAACGACTCCATGGGCCACCGGGCGGGCGACCAGCTCCTGGTGGCCATCGCCCGCCGGCTGGACCGCATCCGCCGGGCGGGCGACACGGTGGCCCGGCTGGGCGGCGACGAGTTCGCGGTGCTGGTGGAAGGGGTGGAGGACGCGCCGGCCGCGGGGCGGGTGGCCGACCGGGTGCACCGCGAGCTGGCCCAGCCCTTCGACATCGCCGGGCAGGAGGTGTTCACCAGCGCCTCCATCGGCATCTCCCTGGGCGGGGTGCCCGACCACCGCCCGGAGGACCTGCTGCGCGACGCGGACACCGCCATGTACCGGGCCAAGGCGCACGGCATCGCCAAGCACGCGGTCTTCGACATCACCATGCACGACCACGCGGTGGCCGTGCTGCAGCTGGAGAACGACCTGCGCCGGGCGGTGGAGCGAGGGGAGCTGCGGGTGCGCTACCAGCCCATCGTGGCCCTGCAGTCGGCGCGCATCGTCGGGTTCGAGGCCCTGGTCCGCTGGCAGCACCGGCAGCGGGGGCTGGTGCCTCCCCGGGAGTTCATCCCGGTGGCGGAGGAGACCGGGGTGATCGGCGTGGTGGGCAAGTGGGTGCTGGCGGAAGCCTGCAAGCAGATGCGCGCCCTGCAGCGCTTGCGCCCGCGCGGTCCCGGCCTCTCGCTGGCGGTCAACGTCAGCGGGCGGCAGATCCTCCAGCCCGACCTGGTGGAGCAGGTGGCCGAGGTGCTGCAGGCGACCGGCCTCGACCCGCGCCTGTTGCGCCTCGAGCTCACCGAGAGCGCCCTGGTGCAGAACGAGGCGGCGGCGGGGCGCTGCCTGCATCGCCTCCGCCAGCTGGGGCTCAAGCTGGCCATCGACGACTTCGGCACCGGCTACTCCTCGCTCTCCTACCTGCACCGGATGCCCATCGACCTCCTGAAGATCGACGCCAGCTTCGTCCAGTCCATGGCCACCGACGAGAAGAACCGGAGGATCGTGGAAACCATCCTCGCCCTGGGCCGGAACCTGGGCGTGGAGGTGATCGCCGAGGGGGTGGAGACCGAGCAGCAGGCCCAGGTGCTCACCCGGCTGGGGTGCAGCTACGTCCAGGGCTATCTCTTCAGCCCCGCCGTGGACGCCGACGCCGCCGCACGCATGGTGGAGGACGACGCTCCCGTCATGCCGGCGGCGAGCCTCTCGGCCTGAGCGCCGCACGGGCGATTCCCGGCAGCTCCCGCCGCCGCTGCACCAGGAGCGCCGCGGCCAGCGCCCCGTAGGCGGCGGCGAACCCCACGCGCACCTCGGGCTGGGGGAAGGGGAACTGCAAGAGGAAGAGCAGGAGCAGGGCCAGCGACTCCCAGAGCTGCAGGCGGAGATCGGCCAGCACGGCGAAGCCCAGCACCGTCTGGGCGGCGGTGAGGACGAACTCCTCGGTCTGCCGGGCGTCCAGCTGAAGTCCCGCGCTTCCCCCGCCGCCGATGGCATGGGCGATGGGGAGGCTGCCCACCAGCAAGGTCCATTGGTTCACCTTGGCGGCCAGCAGGGTGCCCAGGGCGGTGTCCTGGTGCCCGCGCAGCGCCAGCACCCCCGCCACCAGCATCTCCGGCGACTCGGAGGAGAGCGGCGCCAGCCATTGCACGAGGAGGAACTCGTCCATGCCCAGCTCCCGGCCGCCCGCGACCAGCGCCTGCGCGAAGGGCTCGGAGGCGGCGATGACGATGGCCGTCGCCGCCAGCATCAGGGCGGCGACGGTCCAGCGGCGGCGCCGGCGGGGGAGATCGCCGATGAGCTTCGCCACCCCGATCAGCTCCGGCTCCTCGCGCTCGCCCGCGGCCGCCCGGACCAGGTAGGCGGCGAAGATCGCCAGCAGCACCGCCGAGTCGTACCAGGCGATCCGGCGGGCCAGGGGAATGACCAGGGAATAGAGGCTGGCGGCGGCGAGGAATGCCAGCTCCACCCGCCGGCCGGGCTTGAGGGCGATGCCGCCCGGGCGCTCGCCGCGCCCGCGGGCGCCGGCGAGGAAGAGGAGGACCACGAAGGGCCAGCCCAGCCCGAGCAGCAGGCGGTTGCTCCCGGTCATGTTCGCCGCCGCGTAGCGGGCGTTCCCGGGGACGTGGCCCGCGCTCCAGGCGAAGAACAGGTCCACCGCGTACTCGGGCAGCACGGCGATCACCGCCAGCAGAGCGGTGGCCAGGCTGCCGGAGATGTCGTGGTGCGCCGCCTCGGCGGCCCAGACGAGGAGGAAGGCGCAGGCCACCACGGCCGAGCCGAAAACCACGATGGCGGGGAATGCCGGCAGGCGGATCCCGCCGAGACGGAGCACCAGGGCGGGCAGCGCCAGGAGCAGGGCGGCGGCGACCTTGCGCACCGACGCCTTGAACCAGCGAGCCCGGCCGCTGTCAATCGGTTCAGGAAGGAGGGGGCTTGCTGGACCCCAGGCCGGCCTTGCGGTGCTCCTTGAGCATGCAGCGGTCCATCGCCACGAACAGGCCGGCGGCCTTCGCCCGCTGGGCCGCCGCCTCGTCGATCACGCCCTCCTGCAGCCAGATGGCGGGCACCCGCAGGCGGATGGCCTCGTCGATGTGGGCGCCCACCTGGGCGCTGTTGCGGAAGTGGTCCACCACGTCGACCGCGAAGGGGACGTCGGAGAGCCGCTCATAGACCTTCTCGCCCAGGATCTCCCCCCCGCCGGGACGGACCGGGACGATGCGGTACCCGTTGTTCTGCAGGTACATGGCCACGCTGTAGGAGGGCCGATCCGGGTCGGGCGAGAGGCCCACCACCGCGACGGTCTTGGCGCGCTGCAAGAGCGCCTTGATCTCGCCGGGGCTGGGGTTCTGGAACGCCAAGAGCCTCCCGCTTGTTGACGGAAGGGCGCCGCCCGCTTACGGTCC
>DATKAG010000264.1:0-21784 GCA_035498355.1 Myxococcales bacterium
GATCTGCGAGAGGTCCACGAAGTCCTCGATCTCGATGGCCTTGGTGGCCCTGGGGTTGAACGCCTCCAACTCCTGGCGGCTGACGCTGACGTAGCGGCCCTTGGAGAGCTCGAATCCCTTGATCACGTGCTCCCAGGGCACTTCCTCGCCGTCCAGGCTGCAGACCCGCTTCTGCTGGATGCGGCCGCCGTCCTTGTCGTGCAGCATGTGGAAGCGCACTTCCCTGGGGGAAGTGGCGGGGAAGAGCTTCACCGGCACGCTCACCAACCCGAAGCTGATCGATCCGCTCCAGATCGGCCGGGGCATCTAGGCGACCTCCTCGATCCCGGGCGGCTCCCGGTCCCCGGGCAGCACGGGCGGGGCCTCGCCCGAGGGCTCCGCCGGCTCGACGCCGAAGTAGCGGAAGAGGCGCTCCTGGTGCTGGCGCAGCCCACGGAGGGAGACGCGGTGCGAGGAGGAGGCGAGGGAGGTGGCGATCACGGCTACCGCCGAGTCGACGAAGTCCCCCACCCGCGAGAAATCCAGCACCACCTCCCGCAGGGCGTCCTTTTCCAGCAAAGCCGCAAGCTCCCAGGCGCAGGACCTCTCGAACCGTCCGGCGATCCGGTACAGGGAGGTATTTCCGCGCACTTCCCGTTCCAGGCTGCAGGCAGGCATGACGGCGTTCTCCGCTTCATCTGCGCATCGCAGGGGTAGCCGGCAATGGATGGGCATGAGAAGGCGGGCGGGCAAGCGGGCGCGCGGTATTCGACACGCCGGCCGAGCGTCCGCTTTCGTTCACCTGCGCCACGCGGGGATTGTCCGGCACTAGGCCGGAGACTTGCGCCAGCGCGACCAGAGCGGACGCCGCGCCCGCTCCGCTGCCTTGGCCGACTTGGCGGCGGCCGGGGCGGCGATGCTGGGCCGCTCCAGCGGCGGCGCCGGGGCTTCGCCGGGAGCGCGGGCGCCGGGCGCCTTTCCCTCGGCGGAAGCGTGCTCCACGACGGCGTTCAGCTCGCCCCCGAGGATGAAGACCAGGCCGGTGATGAAGAACCAGGTCATGAGCACGATCACCCCGCCGATCGCCCCGTACGTCTTGTCGTAGCTGCCGAAGTTCTCCGCGTAGAGGGAGAAGCCCCAGGTGAGGAGCAGCCAGAGCAGGGTGCCGACGAGCGAGCCGGGGGTGATGAAGCGCCACTCCTGCTTGACGTCGGGAAGGAAGTAGTAGAGCAGCGCCAGCACCAGCATCACCCCCAGGGCGGTGATCGGCCAGCGCAGCCAGCCCCAGAGGACGGCCCAGGACTGGTCCACGTGGAGCTTGTCCGCCAGCCACACTCCCAGGCTGCTGCCCAGGGCGAGGCCGGAGATGGCGAGGAGCATCAGCGCCGAGGTGGCGACGGTGACGATCAGGGCGATCGCCTGCACCTTCCACCAGGGCCGCGACTCCTTCACGTCGTAGGAGAGGTTGAGCGAGGTGCGCAACGCGTCCACCCCGCGGGAAGCGCTCCAGAGGGCCAGCAGGAGGCCCAGGGTGAGCAGCCGCGGCCGCTGCTCGGTGGCCAGGGCGTGGAGCTGGCTGCGGATGAGCTGCATCGCCTCGTCCGGCATCAGGGGGTCGAGCCGGGCCATCAGCTGGCCGATGGCCCCCTTCACCGGCAGGTAGGCGGCCAGCGTCACCAGGGTGAAAAGGAACGGGAAGAGGGCGAAGACGAAGTAGTAGGAGAGCTGCGCCGCCCGGTCCGTGGCCGCGTTGTCCCGCAGGCGCACCGCCAGCTTGCGCAGCACCATTCCGGCCGGGAGATCGGGCAAGGCCATCGCCCGAAATCTAGGTCTCGGCGGCCAGGTCCGCCGGGCAGCGGTCCGGGCGCACGCTACAGGAGTCCCCCAACCACCATCCCGAAGATGACGTGCGACACCACCAGCATCAACGGCGTGCTCAGCCCGTAGTGCAAGGCCATCGGGCCGGGAGGCTCGATCTGCCGCAGATCGGTGGGCCCCTGCTGCGCGCTGGCCATCCGGGGGTGCAGCGAGGGCAGGAGCGGCATCACCACCAGGAGCACCACCGCGGAGTGGATCAGCCCCAGGAGCGCGCCCCACAGCGCGCCCGAGTGGCCGGTGGCGCGGAAGACGGCCACGTAGAGCAGCGCGAAGAGCTGCCCGTTCACCAGGTGGGTGAAGAAGCCGATCACCTTGGCCCGGTCGCGGCTGGCGGTGAAGGCCGTGCCCAGCAGGTACGGCATGCTCATGCGGGTGAGATGGAGCTGCTGCGCCCCGGCTTCCAGCGAGGTGAGCAGGAGCGTCCCGGCGAATCCCGCCAGCAGCGACGGAGGCCAGCTCATGCGCGCGCCTCCGGCACCGACCGGGCTTGCCCGGCGCCTTGCCTGCCGTGCTCCAGCCGGTCGCGCAGGGAGAGGGCGGCGTTGATCAGCCCCACATGCGTGTAGGCCTGGGGAAAGTTGCCCAGGGCCCCGCCGTCCCGGGGCTCGATCTCCTCCCCGTAGAGGCCCACGTCATTGGCGTACCCGATCAGCGTCCTCAGGCTCTGCTCCGCCTCCTCCGCCGTCCCTCCCCCGAGGGCGAGGTATTCGACCGCCCAGAAGCTGCAGATCCCGAACGCCCCTTCGCCCTCGGTGAGGCCGCCGAAGTAGCGGCGGAAGAGGCCGGGGCGGACCTCCAGCCGCTGGCGGATCCGCCGCCAGGTGGCGCGCATCCGGGGCGCGTCCGCCGGGCAGTAGCCGAACCAGGGGAGCAGCAGCAGGCTCGCGTCCACGTCCGCGCCGGCCAGCGTCCGGGTGTAGCTCTGCAGCTGCTCGCTCCACGCCAGCTCCTCCACCTGGGCGCGGATGCGATCGCGGGCGCGGGCGAACTCCGCCGCGGGCGCTCCCGGCAAATGGCCCTTCTCGGCCAGCTCGCAGAGGCGCTGCAACGCGGCCCAGCAGAGGACGCGCGAGTGGGTGAAGTAGCTGCCCGGTCCGCGCACCTCCCAGATCCCCTCGTCGGGCTCGCTCCAGTCCCGCGCCACCTCGCGGCCGAAGCCCACCAGCATGGTGGCCGTGGGCCGGTCGATCTCCCCGCCGCTGCGGACGAAGTAGGTGGCCGCCTCGATCACCTCGCCGTAGGTGTCGAGCTGGACCTGGCCGCGGGCGGCATTTCCCACCCGCACCGGGCGGGACCCGGAATGCCCGGCGAGGTGCCCCAGCTCCTTCTCCGGCCCCGGCATGCGGCCGTACAGGTCGTAGAGGACGTGCAGCCGGGGCAAGGAGAGGCTGGTGGCGAGGAGCAGCCAGCTCATGAAGCTCTCCGCCTCCTCGCGGTGGCCCAGGCCGAAGAGCGCGCGGGCGGTGAGGGCAGCGTCCCGCAGCCAGCAGAAGCGGTAGTCCCAGTTCAGCTCTCCGCCCAGCCGCTCGGGGAGCGAGGTGGTGGGGGCGGCGATGATCGCTCCCGAAGGAGCGAACTGCAGCAGCTTGAGGAGCAGGGCGCTGCGCACCACCATGTCCCGGGCCGGCCCGTCGTACCGGGTGCGCGCGGCCCACAGGCGCCAGAGGCGCGCCGTCTCCTCCAGTACCGCCTGCGACCGCGCGGCGGTGGCCGGGGCGAGGATGGCGGGCATCCCGCGCGTGTAGCCGAGGGAGAAATGAAGCCGCTGCCCCGGCCCCAGCCGCACCCGGGCGCAGCCGGAGGGCCCCAGGGGAGCGTCGGTGACGAGCGTGAGCAGGTCGCCGCTGCCGGCGTCCACCCGCAGCCCCAGCTTTCCCAGCGATCGGATCTCCGGCTTGCGCCGCCCGTAGCCGGGACGGGGATCGAAGGCGATCTCCACCTCCACCTCCCCGCGCTCGCAGCAGGCGATCCGCACCAGCTCCTGGCCGGGGCGCATCGCCCGCGCGGAGCCGGAGACTGGCATGAAGTCGGTGAGCGCCAGCTCGCCGCCGCCGGTGAAGAAGCGGGTGCGCAGCACGTTGGTCTCGTGCAGGTAGGCGCGCTCGGAACGGAAGCTTCCGGCAGGCGAGATGGAGAACCGCCCGCCGCGCTCCTCGTCCAGGAGCGCGGCGAAGAGCGAGGGGCTGTCGAAGCTCGGCCAGCAGAGCCAGTCGAGCGATCCGCCCCGGGAGACGAGGGCCGCGGACCGGCAGTCGCCCACGATCGCATGATCGCGGATGGCGGCGGTCACGCCGACGCCCGCTCGGGAGCGGCCCCGGCCCGCTCCAGCACCGTGGCCGGGTCGAACCAGAGCGCCTGGGAAAGCCTGGCCAGGGACTCCTCGTCGTGCGGCCATCCGCCGCCGCGCAGCACGCTCCAGAGCGCGTTCTGCAGGGGCCAGAGATCGAGGTGCATCCCCAGGCGAAAGGAGAGGGCCAGGAGCTCGGCCGCGGGCTGCACCGCCTCCTTCCGGCCGGCGAGCGCCTTCTCGAACAGGCCGCGGACCGCTGCCAGGTAGGGCACGCGCACCGCCTCGAAGTCGATGCGCGCCCCCAGCCGGTGCGCCAGCCGGGCCAGCGCCAGCAGCTCGCCCTGAGCCAGCGCGGGGTCGGAGCGGGCGCTGGCGAGCCGGCGCGCCAGGTCCACCGCCTCGTGGGTCACCGCCACGTCCGCGGCGACCTGCAGCGGGCGGGGCACGGGCGAGTCGATCTCCCGCAGGAAGTCGATCAGCCGCCGGTTCACCTCGTAGATCTGCAGATAGTCGCTCTCGTACCGGGCCATCGTCTCCCGCAGCAGGCGGCGCGCCACCTCGCGGCGCTCGTCGAGGAAGAGATCGCGCAGGGTGTACTCGCGCCCGGGGAACTCGCGGTCGATCTCCCGCACCACCTGGGCGAGGGAGAGCCGGTTGAAGGCCTCGAAGAGGCGGTCGGCGGTGCCGGTGAAGCGCTCCGGGTCCCAGGGCCTGATCCCGCAGCGGAAGTCGGCGCCGGAGAAGTGCAGGACGCAGGTGGTGAGATCGATCCGCTCCTGGGTCACCAGGCTGCGCACCTCCACCCGGGCGAAGGAGAGCGCGGCGGTGCCGGCGTCCTCGCGGCGGCGGAAGCTGGTCTGCGCCTCGTGGCAGAAGAGGCGGGCGCGGCGGGGGAAGTCCTCCACCAGGCTGGCGATGGCGTAGTGCGCGGCCACCGTCTCCAGCGGGGCGATGGAAGGCTGGACCTCCTGCTCGTAGACGCGCCGGGCGTTCTGCCGCTCGGGGAGATTCGAGGGCGCTTTCTCCAGGGCTTGCTTGAAGGGGCCCTCCAGGTCCACCCCGCTGGCCTCGCGGGCGAGCTGCAGCGCCCGCGCCGCGTACTTGAGGATCTGCACCGTCTCCAGGCCGGAGACCTCGGAAAAGAACCAGCCGCAGCTGGTGTACATGAGCAGCGCCTGCCGCTGCATCTCCAGCAGGCGCAGGGCGTCGACCCGCTCCCCGGGAAGGAGCTCGCGCCGGGCGTGGCGGGCGAGGAAGGCGGAGGCGTTCCCGCGATCGGGATCGAGCAGCACCTCGATGAGCTCGTCCCGCGCCCGCCAGGGGTCGCGGAGCAGCTCTCCCGCCTCCCGGGCGTAGAGCGCGGCCAGCCGATCGCGCAGGTCGTCGAGGGCGTCGCGCAGCGGGGCCCGCCAGTCCTGCCGCCATCCCGGCTGTCCGCTGGTGGCGCAGCCGCAGTCGGCGCGCCAGCGCTCGAGCCCGTGCGCGCAGCTCCAGGAGGAGCCCTCGAAGATCTCCGCCTCCCGCTGCGGGGGAAACATCTCCAGGGCCTGGGCCAGGTTGACGAGCTGGACTTCGCCGCCCTGGGAGAGCTTGCGGATGGTGGCGGCCAGCACCTCGTCGCCGCCCTTGCGGTGGTGGCCGAAGGTCTCCCCGTCCACCGCCACCGTCAGCACCTCGTCGTGCTCGCGCGCGTCGGAGAAGCCCGCCAGGAGCCGCGCGATCAGGTCGCCGCCGCTCCCCAGCCCCTCCCCGAAGGCCACGGCCCGGGCGATGGGCCCGTCGTAGAAGAAGACCGGGAAGCCCGTCCCGGAGGGAAGCCGGACCAGGTAGGGCCGGGTGGGATCGAAGCGGGCGCCGCTCGCGTCCTGCCAGGCGCCTTTCTCGTCGCGCACCCGCCGGCACTGGTAGGGGGAGAGCACGGTGAAGCGCACGCCCTGCTCGTGCAGGGCCTCGAGCGTGCGCAGGTCGGCCGCCGTCTCCGGCAGCCACATTCCCTCTGCCTCGCGGCGGAAGCGGTGGCGGAAGTCCGCCAACCCCCAGAGGACCTGGGTGCGGAGGTCCCGGTCGTTGCAGAGGGGGAGGATGGCGTGGTTGTAGGCTTGGGCGATGGCGTTGCCGTGGCCGCGCTCGCGCACGCTGCGGGCGTCCGCCTCCAGCACCAGGCGGTACACCTCGGGGGCCTGCCGCTCCAGCCAGGCGAGCAGGGTGGGGCCGAAGTTGAAGGAGAGGTGCAGGTAGTTGTTGACGATGTCGCGGATGCGCCCGTCGGCCCCCTTGAGGCGGGCGGCGCCATTGGGTCCGTAACACTCGGCGGCGATGCGCTCGTTCCAGTCGTGGAAGGGGGCTGCCGAGTCCTGCACTTCCACCTCCTCGATCCAGGGGTTCTCCCGGGGAGGCTGGTAGAAGTGCCCGTGCAGGCACACCGCTCGCTTCATGGTGCGAACCTAGACATTCGCAGCCGGGCGGACGAGCGGGCCGGCGAGGGAGCGTTCAGTCGCGCAGGCCTTTGCGCACGGAGCGTTCAATCCCCAACTTCCCGCACACCCATGTCACCAGGAGGGCGGCCATGAGCGCCATCGAGCTCTTGAAGAAGCAGCACCAGGAAGTGAAGAAGCTGTTCGGGAAGATCGAGAAGGCCAGGGAGGGCAAGGAGGAGCTGTTCGAGCAGATCGCCGACGAGCTGGCCGTGCATGCCACCATCGAGGAGAAGATCTTCTATCCGGCGACGAAGAGCGCCCGCACCGAGGAGCTCCTGCACGAGGCGGTGGAGGAGCACCTGGCGGTGAAGAGGCTGATCGCCGACATGCTGAAGATGTCCCCCGAGGACGAGCAGTTCGACGCCAAGGTGACGGTGCTCAAGGAGCAGGTGGAGCACCACGTCGAGGAGGAGGAGGGCGAGCTCTTTCCCAAGGTGCAGAAGATGCTCGGCAAGGACGAGCTGGAGGACCTCGGGGTGGCGATGGAGGAGATGATGAACGACCTGAAGGCCGGCGGCGCGCCGCGCGAGGCCGTGCCGGCGGAGACCGGGTCGGCGGCGCCGCTCGAGTAGGCCCCGGGGTACTCTCCCCGGAGTGATCGTCGATTCCGAACGGGGGCTGTTCTGCCCCGAAGGCGCGTTCCACCTCGACCCGCTCTTGCCGGTGGAGCGCGCCGTGCTCACTCACGCGCACGGCGATCACGCGCGGCCCGGGTCCGCCTCGTACCTCTGCACGCCCGAGACGGCCGCGCTCCTCCGGCGCCGGCTGGAAGGGGCGGTGGTGGAGACGCTGCCCTACGGCGAGCGGCGGCGGATCGGCGGGGTGACCCTCTCCCTGCACCCCGCCGGCCACATGCTGGGATCGGCGCAGGTGCGCATCGAGGGGCCGCAAGGCGTCTGGGTCCTCTCCGGCGACTACAAGCGCGAGCCGGATCCCACCTGCCCGCCCTTCGAGCCGTTGCGCTGCGACGTCTTCATCACCGAGGCGACGTACGCCCTCCCTCTCTTCCGCTGGGACGACCCCGCGGCCGTGGCCCGGGAGATCGTCGCCTGGTGGGAAGGGAACCCGCGCAAGGCCTCGGTGCTCTTCTGCTACGCGCTGGGGAAGGCGCAGCGCCTGTTGGCGGAGATCGGCCGGATCGCCAGCCGCCCTGCCCGGCTGCACGGGATGGTCGAGCCGTTCGCGCAGGTCTACCGCGAGCAGGACGTCCGCCTCCTGCCCACGCTGCCTTTGGGGGAGGAGAAGGGGTTTCCGGGAGAGCTCGTGCTCGCCCCCATCACCGCCCGGGGGACGCCGTGGATGAAGCGCTTCCGCGCCTTCGAGCAGGCCTTCGCCTCCGGCCTGTTACGCATCCGGGGGACCCGGCGGCGGAGGGGCTTCGATCGCGGATTCGTCCTCTCCGACCACGCGGACTGGCCGGGCCTCTTGCGCACGGTGCGCGAGACCGGGGCGGGGAGGATCCTCGTCACCCACGGACACCGCGAAGCCTTGGTCCGCTACCTGCGCGAGTCCGGCCTGGAGGCGGATCCGATCGGGACCGCGACGCAGCCGCTCGATCCGGAGGGTGACTGAATGCGCCGCTTCGCCGCCCTCTACGACGCGCTGGACTCGACCACGTCGACCAACGCCAAGGTGGCCGCGATGCAGGCGTACTTCGCCGAGGCTCCGCCCGCGGATGCCGCCTGGGCCCTGTTCTTCCTCACCGGGTTGAGACTGAAGCGGCTGATCGCACCCAGCTTGCTGGCCACCTGGGGCTGCGAGCGCGCCCGGATTCCGGAGTGGCTTTTCGGCGAGTCCTATTCCGCCGCCGGCGACCTGGCGGAGACCATCGCGCTCTTGATCGACACCGAGCGGCAGGGGCGCGCCGCGGCCGCCGAGCCGCCCGCGCTCGCCCGGCTGATCGAGGACCGCCTCCTGCCGCTGCGCGACGCCACCGAGGAGGAGAAGCGCCGGTCGGTGCTCGATCTCTGGGAATCGCTCGACCGGCGGGAGATCTACCTGCTCGAGAAGCTCCTCACCGGGGAGCTGCGCGTGGGCGTCTCCTCCACCCTGGCCATCCGCGCCCTGGCCCGGCACGCCGGGCTTCCCCCCGCCACCATCGCCCACCGCCTGATGGGCTCCTGGCAGCCTTCGGCGGCCACCTTTGCCGCCCTGGTCGCTCCGGAGGCCGGCGACGCGGACGTCTCCCGGCCCTATCCCTTCTTCCTCGCCACCCAGCTGGAGGAGCGGCCGGAGGCACTGGGCGGGCGGGGCGAGTGGCTGGCAGAGTGGAAGTGGGACGGCATCCGGGCGCAGATCGTCCGGCGGGGAGGCGGCGCCTTCCTTTGGTCGCGCGGGGAGGAGTTGATCACCGACCGCTTCCCCGACCTCTCCGGTGCCTGGGCGGCGCTGCCCGAGGGGACGGTGCTGGACGGGGAGGTGCTGGCCTTCTCCCGAGGGGCGCCGATGCCCTTCTCGGTCCTCCAGCGCAGGATCGGCCGCAAGAGACTCTCGCCGGCGATTCTCGCGGAGGCCCCGGCCTCCTTCATGGCGTACGACGCGCTCGAGCTGTCCGGTGCGGACTTGCGCGAGCGGCCGCTGCGCGAGCGCCGCGAGAAGCTCGCCACGCTGTTGCAAGGACGGAGCGAGCGGCTTTCGCTTTCGGCCGAGGTGGAAGGAGGGACCTGGGCAGACCTGCGCGCACTGCGCCAGCAGGCGCGGGAGCGGGGCGTGGAGGGGCTGATGCTCAAGCGCTGGGACTCGCCTTACCGCCACGGGCGCCCGCGGGGCGATTGGTGGAAATGGAAGATCGAGCCCTATGCCATCGACGCCGTGCTGGTGTACGCGCAGCCCGGCCACGGGCGGCGAGCCACCCTGATGACCGATCTCACCTTCGCCCTCTGGAGCCAGGGCGAGCTGGTGCCGGTGGCCAAGGCGTACTCCGGCCTCACCGACGAGGAGATCGATCGGCTCGACCGCTGGATCCGCCAGCACACCAAGGAGCGCTTCGGTCCGGTGCGCGCCGTGGATCCGGTGCACGTCTTCGAGCTGCACTTCGAGGGCATCGGGGAGAGCACGCGCCACCGCAGCGGGGTGGCGGTCCGCTTCCCCCGCATCGCCCGCTGGCGCACGGACAAGAAGCCGGAGGAGGCGAACACGCTGGACGAGCTGCGCGCGCTGATCCGCGCCGCCACTTGATCACTCGTCCAGGGCGAAGGGGAGCGGGCCGGCGTAGGCCGTGGTGCGGGTCGCCGGCCCCTCGAAGCCGGGCACGGCGCACTTGACCAGCGCGAGCGCCGCCTTGCCGCGGGAGAACAGCGCGGACAGCTCGCACGAGCTGGCGCAAGGGCGCTCCCTGGGGACCGCCTTCTCCTCCGCGAAGGGCTTGGGGCGGTCGTCGTCGAGCAGGAAGAGGAGAAGGCGCAGCAGCAGCGGCCGGAAGGGCTCGTCGCACTTGTTCCTGGCCGTCGCCTCGCGCGCCGTGATCTGGAGAGTTCCCAGCGGAGCGCCGGAGCGCTCCTTCAGCTCGCCGTTCCCCTCGACGCGGATGGCGTGCGGCGCCGCCCAACTCGCGACCGAGAGCTTGCCCAGGGCCTCGGAAGCCTTGGCCCGCGCCCTGCGCACCGCTTCCTCCTCGGTGTCGGTCGCCTTGCCGGAGTCCAGCCGGATCTCCACCGGTGGCATCGCGTCGGCGCCGCGGGAGACGTTGGCGATCCGCAAGCGCGCCCAGGGAATCCCCGACCCCTCGCCGACGTCGTGCTCGACGTACGCCGCGTAGCGGCCGTCCGGGGAGAATCCCACCACCTCGACGGCCGCGGCGCAGAGCAGCGCGAGGAGCATGCGGCGACGCTATCAGATGAGGCGGCCCAGCGGACCGAGGTCGAGGTTCAACTCCTCCGGCTTGAGGCCGAAGCGGCGGGCCAGGTCGTGCACCGTCTCCTCCAGGCGCATCAGCGCCAGCCCCACGGCCTCCGTCTCCTCGGCGCTGAGCGAGCCCGCCTCCATCCTGCGGATGGCCTGCTTCTCCAGAAGCTTGCGGAGGAACTCGATGAGCGAGAGCACCAGCCGGACCACCGACTTCTGCACGTCCGCGGGATCGGCGTTCCAGCGGGGCGCCTTCTCCGCCCGGCGCTCGATCTCCTTGCGCAGCGCTTCCAGCTCCCTCACCTGCATGGCCACTACGTCCTTCTTCACGACAGCTCCGGGACGAACGACCAGGCCGGCCAGGGACCGCTCACGCTCACCCGCAGGCCGCCGGGCAGCGCTGGCTCGAGCCTTTGCCGGTAGCCCTCCGCCGCGCCCCGGTCGATCAGGTGATAGACGCTGGCCAAAAGGCCGGGCTGCCCGTGCGGCTCCACGCGCTCGGCCCGGATCAGGCCGGACAGCGCCGAGCGGAGCGGCTCCAGCTCGGGCAGGGCTTGCGCCCGGCGGCGCCCCTCCAGGTAGCGCGTCCCCGGCCCGCCAGCGGACGGCTCCGGCTCCTGCGGCCCCAGCACCCGCAAGGTCATCTGCTCCCGGCCCCGGACCAGCTCCAGCGCATCCAGCAGCTCCGGCGCGCGCCGGCCGATCCTTTCGCGAAGATCCGCCTCTCCCCGGGCGCAAGAGCCGAAGCGCGCCGGCAGGCAGGCCTGGGAGCCGTCCGCGATCCGCCGGACCGCGGCCTCGTGGGCGCGCAGTGCCTCCTCCGAGAGCGGGGGAGAGGGCTCGCCATACACCAGCTCCAGCCCGAGGTGCGAAAGGACCCGCAGCGGCTCTCCGGCGGCGCCGGGCAAACCGTCCGGCGCGCCGCGGGCGATGGCGTAGAGGCCGATCACCTTCCGCCCCGGGGCCCGAGCAGCTTGTCGGCGGCGCAGAGCAGGGCGTCCAGCCGCAGGTAGACCAGGTCGACGCCCGCCACGCCCAGGATCACCTCGCCCTGGATCATCACGCCCTTGTTCAGCACGTGGTCGATGATCTCCAGGAGCGACGCGTCGGCGCGCTCGAGCAATGCCTCCGCCTCCGTCCGCCGCCTCCCCTTCACTGCGCCCCCGGCTCGGCGGCGAAGGAATAGGCGGGCCAGGGGCCGGTGAGGGTGAGCTGGTAGTCGCGCGCCGCCAGCTTCTTCGCCGAGGCCCGCACCGCCGACTGGAAGGCCTTCACCTTGCCCCGGGGGAGGAGGAACGCCGCGTCCAGCAGGACCCGCTGGCCGATCTCGCCCGGCGGAGGGGGCCGCCGGCGCGCATCGTCGGCCTTGGCCGCGAGGTGCTCGAACAGCTCGTCGGCCCGATCGCGGGCGTGCTCCAGCAGCTCTCTCTGGGCGTCGTGCTCCTTCTTCTTGCGCAGGAGGAACGCCGCTCCAGGCGCGCCGCGCGAAGCGCCCTGCGCCTCCTTTTGCGCCCGGCGCAGCGCCGCCACCTCGTCCAGGAGCACCCGCAGCCCCCACTCCTCGCGGCCTTCGAGCCGCTTCAGCAGCCGGTCGATGCGCGGGCGCTGCCGGGCCACGTGCGCGACCGCGCGGGCATCGGTGCGGAAGAGGGTGAGCAGCTTCATCGGCACCACCGTGCCGCTCTTCGCCAGGTGCTCCACCACCGCCTCGTGCGCCACCGCCACGGGGGAGACCCAGGAGAGATCCGAAAGCCCCTTCCCGATGGGCCTCTCGCCGTACCGGTCGAGGGGAGCGTCCGCCGCCACCAGCCAGAGCCCCCGCCCGCCGTCGATGGTCCGCGGCCTTCCCGCGCCCGGCAGGCCCGCGGGAGCGCCGCGCAGCGACGGCTGCCGCGGCGATTGCACCAGGCAGTAGAGGTACGTGGCGGTGCTCATTCCATCCTCGTCCAGCTCCGGCAGAACCGCTCCAGCGCCGGAGCTCCCCTGGGCGCGGGGGCGGTGCGCTCGGCGCCCAGCATAGCCCAGCCGCCGCCCATCGCGCGCAGCTCCCCGATCTCCTTCTTCTCGGCGGCGGCGGCGCGGCGGCAGCGGCTGCAGCCGGGCGGGGTCAGGGCGTTGACCAGCAGGAAGGGACAGAAGATCCCCAGCTTGCGCAGGGAAGCGAGCAGGCGCCGGGTCTCCAGCCGCGGCAGCGCGGCCGGGCGGGTGACCGCGATGAACCGGGCGCGGGCCGGGTCGCGGAGAAGCTCCTCCAGCTCACGCAGCTCGCGGGCGGTGTCCGCGAGATCCTGCGCCAGCTCTCCCAGGCCGGTCACCCTCCGGTACTTGAGCTGGATGCGCAGCAGCGCCTGCACCCACTCGCGCGCCTTGGCGAGGAGCGAGAGCAGGCGCAGGGTGTGACCGGTGGGGGCGGTGTCCACCACCAGCACCCGGTAGCGGGGCAGCGACTCCGAGATGGCGAAGAGGGCAAAGAGCTCGTCCAGCCCCGGAGGGGCAAGGTCGATGAGGTCGTTCATCACCGCCCGGTCGTACGGGGCGTCGAAGGAAGCGCCGCCGCGCAGGGAGGAGAAGAGCTCCTCCACCGCCTCCAGGTACCGCTCGCGCCGCCCGCGGAAGGCCTGCGCCGCGTCCAGCTCGCGGGCGAAGAGGCCCTTGGCCACCTCGCGCTCCTCGTCGTCGAGGGGCACCTCCAGGGCGTCCGCGAGCGAATGGGCAGGGTCGGTGGAGAGCAGGAGCACCTTGTGGCCGCCCTTGGCGATGCAGAGGGCGGAGGCCGCCGCGGCCGTCGTCTTTCCCACTCCTCCCTTGCCTCCGAAGAAGAGGACCCGCACGCCGTCCGGGGCCAGGGACTCGATCTCCTTCCCGCGAGACGCGGGTGCGGCGCTCCGCTTCCTTCCTGCCCGCGGCGGAGGGAGGCGGGCCGGCGCGGCGATAGCCTTGGCCACCGCCGCGAGCGCCGGCAGCCCCCGCGGCTCCCGCGCCTGCTCCGGGACCGCGAAGATCGCCAGGCGCAGACCCCTGGCTTGCCGCAAGACCCGCGTCTCCTCGGCGCGCCGTCCGGCGCAGAGCTCGCACTTCCCCTCGGGCGCCGGCGTCAGCCGGTTGGCGATCAGCCGCACGGGGCGGAGCTTCTCCCGGCGCAGGGCTTCCACGCCGTCGCGCGCCTCCTCCAGCGCCAGGTCTTCCGCCGCCGTGACCCAGTGGAACTCCGCCTCCTCCGAGCGGAGCAAGCGCTGCAGCGAGCGCGCTTCCTCTTCCAGCTCCTCGATGAGCGCGTCCTCCGCGTCCCTGCGGACTACCCCGCGCAGCGAGCGGGCCATGGCCCGGTGCTTGGCCTGCAGGTCGTCGAGCACCCGGGCCAGCTTCTCCAGGGTGGCGGGCATGGAGAGCAGCCGCAGCGTGTGCCCCGTGGGAGCGGTGTCCACCACCACCTCCTCGAAGCTTCGGGCCAGCCGGCGGATCTCCGTCAGGCCGATCAGCTCGTCAACCCCCGGCAGCGAGAGGCGGAAAAGCGCGTCCACGTCCTCCTCGTCCAGCCAGGTGCCGCGGCCGGCGAGGGTCCGGAGCTTCCGCTCGCGCGCCGAGAGCCAGCGGGAGAGCGCGCGATCGGCGTCCATCTCCGCGGCGAAGAGCGTTCCCCGCACCTTTCGCGGAGCGGCGGAGAGGCGCAGGGCGAGGGCGTCGCCCAGGGAGTGCGCGGGGTCGGTGGAGAGGACCAGCGTCCGCCTGCCGGCGCGGGCGAGCGCGAGCGCGGCGGCCGCGGCGCAGGTGGTCTTTCCCGCGCCGCCCTTGCCCGCGTAGAAGCGGAGCATCACTCCTTCTCGAAGCTCGTGGTCGCCTCGATGCCCGTGACCTCGTACTCCCCGGGCGCCGGCTGCCCCTCCCCCAGCTGGCGCTCGCGGATCTCGCGCAGCCGGGCGAGGATCGACTCCTCGAAAAGGGCGAACTCCGCGGGCGTGATCTCCCCCAGCTCCAGCCGCATCTGGGCGGCGAGCAGCTCCTCGCGCAGCCGGGAGTCGTCGTTCAGCTCGGCGTCGGCAGCCGCGGCGATCTTGCCCAGCACGAAGCGGATGCCGCCCAGGATCATCTTGTCGACGATCAGCAAGCGCTACTTCTCCTTGGCGCGCTCCAGCTTCAGGCGGATGTTGACGAAGTTGTACGGCGGCCAGGGCCCCGTGTACTTGAAGGTGAGCTTGTCGAAGCGGGCCCCGATCTCCTTCACCCGCTGGTCGAAGCCCTGCTCGTCGTCCCGGGCGACGAGGAAGGCGGCGTTCATGATCATCTTGTCCCCGATGGGCTTGTTGGCCCGGGAGGCCACCGCCACGTCGCGCAGGGCGGAGAAGATCTCCGCCACGTACTTCTCCGAGTGGGCCTGCAGGGCGGCGTCCACCAGCCGCCCGTACTGCATGCGGGCGAAGTAGGTGGAGCCCTTCTGGGCGGAGATCTCCTGCTTCAGGCGGCGGACGTCCTCGTCCTGGTTCTCGATCTCCTTCACCATCACCTCGCGGTCCCAGAGGACCTTGAGGCCGAACTCCAGCTTGTCCTGCATCTTGTCCAGCACGTCGTGGAAGGCGTCGTAGGCGGAGCGGAGCAGCTCGAGGATGTCCTCCCGGGTCTTGAACACGGTGCCGAAGCTCATGGGGATCACCGTGTGCTTGCGCATCACCGTCTCGTTCACCCGCTCGTGCGCCAGCACGTTCTCCCGGGTGGGGTCGTGCACCTCGATGGGGGTGTCGCTCACCACCGCGGCGATGTCTCGGAAGTTCACCGTGTGCACCTCGGCCGGCTCCACCCCGATGCCCAGGGGCCCGAAGCGCAAGGGCTCGCTCGCCTGGATGATGCAGTAGACGTACTTGCCCCGGCCGTCGGGCTGCTGGCGCACGCTTCCCTCGCCGCCCCGGCGCTCCTCGCGGGCCGGGGCCGGGCGGGCCGCCGCCGCCGGCTTCGCCGCCTTCTTCGCCGCGGCCCTGGCCGGCTTCTTCGCTCTCTCCGTCACACGCATCGGCTATCGCGCTCCCTTCGCCTTGGCCGCCGGCTTGCCGCCCTCCAGCATCCTGCGGATCTCCGCCACCAGCTGGTCGGGGAGGCAGGGCTTGGCGAGGAAGGAATCGCACCCCGCCTCCTTCGCCCCCTTGGAGTGCCCCGCCAGCGCGTGGCCGGTGAGGGCCACCACCGGGATCTTCTTCGTCTTCTCGTCCGCCTTCAGCCGGCGGGTGGCCTCCCAGCCGTCCATCACCGGCAGGGAGAGGTCCATGATGATGATGTCCGGCAGCCGGGCGTTGGCCGCGTCGATGGCCTCCCGCCCGTTCTTCGCCTCCATCACCTCGTACCCGGAGAAGCTCAGGTACTCGGAGTACATCTCCCGGTTGTCGGCGAAGTCGTCGACCACCAGCACCAGGGGCTTCCTGCCCGTCCCCGGGGAGCTCATCGCCGCCTCCCCTTGCGCGGGATCACCAGGGTGAAGGTGGAGCCGGCCCCGGGCTGGGACTGCAGCTCGAGGCGGCCGTCCAGCATCCGCGCCAGCCGGCGGCAGATGGCCAGCCCCAGCCCCGCCCCGCCGTACTCGCGGGTCACCGAGCTGTCCGCCTGGCTGAAGTCCTCGAACACCTTGTCGTGGTCCTGGGGGTCGATGCCGATGCCGGTGTCGCGCACCGAGATGCGCAGCTCGCGCTGCTCCTCGTCGGTGCGGACGATCACCTTCACCGTGCCCTCGGTGGTGAACTTGATGGCGTTGGTCAGCAGGTTGAGGACGATCTGCTTCACCTTCTGCCGGTCCGACCAGACCGGGGGCAGGTGCGGGGGGATGTCGGTGGAGGCCACCAGCCGGCTGGCCTTCTGGATGAGGGGCTCCACCTCCGCCAGCAGCTCGGAGATCAGGGCGGGGACCGCGAACTCCTCCACGTGCACGGGCATCTTGCCCGCCTCGATGCGGCTGATGTCGAGGATGTCGTTGATGATGGAGAGCAGGTGCCGGGCGTTGGAGTCGACGCGCACCATCTTGTTCTTCTGCGCCGGGCTCACCTCCCCGGAGACGCCCTGCAGGAGCATGCTGGTGTAGCCGAGGATGGCGTTCAGCGGCGTGCGGAACTCGTGCGACATGTTGGCCAGGAACTGCGACTTGAGCTGCGAGGCCTGCTCCAGCTCCAGGTGCTGCCGCTGGAGGAGCTCGTTGCGCCGCACCAGCTCGGCGGTGGCCTCGCGCACCTTCTCCTCCAGCCGCGCGCTGGCCTCCTTGAGCTGCTCGTAGAGGCGGGCCTTCTCCAGCGCCTCGGTGCGGTCATGGAGGATGGTGGCCACCGCGGTGAGCTCGCCGTGCTCGCTCAGCACCTTGCCGGCCACCGCCTCCACCGGCAGGGGCTGCTTGGTGGCGGGATCGACCAGGGCGATCTCCCCCCGCAGCCGGAGCCCGGCGCCGGCGAGGAAGAGGTTGGAGATGAAGGAGGAGAAGTGGGCGTCGTTGCTGCGCACCGCCCGCTCCGCTTCCGCGCTCTGGTCGGAGGCCGGGGCGGTGAAGAGCCGCTCGGCGGGGGAGTTCATCAGGAGGATCTTGCCCGAGGGATCGGTCACCAGGATCGGGTCCGCCACCGAGTCGATGATCAGGTCCAGGCGGTCGCGCTCCGCCCGCACGTCCGCCTCCGCCAGCTTGAGGCGGCGGTAGTTCTCCTCGATCTGTTCGGTGGCGGCGCGCAGGTCGGTGACGTTGCGCAGGATCGACACCACGCAGGTTCCCTCGCGCGGGTGCTGCACCACCGAGGAGAGCAGCTCGAAGAGCAGGTCCGACCCCTCCGAGGGGGAGACCAGCAAGAGCTCGCGGCGGGAGGCGCCCGACTCGTCGATGGCCTGCTGGGAGAGGGCGGCGGAGTAGAGCATGTTGTTCAGGGTCACCGCCCGGTGCCGGCCCTCGCTCTCCCCCTCCCGGGCGGAGAAGAGGGCGTCGGCCCGGGCGTTGGAGATGATCATCCGCCCTTCCGGATCGGTGAGGAGGATGGGATCGGGCGAGGCGTTGATGATGTTCAGGAGCAGCTCGCGCTCCCGCTGCAGCTTGTGCTCGGAGTCCTGCAGGGAGGCGCTGGCGCGCAGGCGGGCGATCTTCTGCCCCAGCATCTCCGCCGCCCACTTCGCCTCCTGCTCGCAGCGGGAGGGGCTCACCAGCAAGAGCCCCTGGCGCGCCTCCCGATTCTCGGAGAGGGGAAGGGGGATGGCGAGGAAGTCGCCGCGCAGGCCTTCGCCGTTCCGCCGGCCCTTGGGCAGCATCACCGGCTCCCGCCGGGCCAGGGCGAAGACCAGAGGGTGGTCCGCCTCCTCCAGGGCGAGGTGCAGCGAGGCGACTTGCCCGTCCGGCACCCCGCTCGCGGCCACCTCGTCGAGGGTCCCCGACTCGGCGTCGATCAGCGCGCAGAGCGCCTTGCGCGCCCCTGCCCGCTCCACCAGCCAGTCCACCGTGCCGCGCGCACACTCCCGCGCCTCCTCGCTGGAGAGGAGAAGCTCCGCCAGGGCAAGGCGCGCCGAGGCGGCCAGCTCCCGCAGCGCCTCCGGCGCCCCGCGGGAGTGGGTCGGGAAGGCGGCACCCATGGGCTACTCGGCGCGCCGCCGGCGCCGTTCCATCGCCCCGCTGCTGGCCAGCTGGGCCTTGAGCGCGGCGTTCTCCGCCAGCAGCGCCTCGTGGGTCTTGCTGTCCACTCCCTTGGGCGCGATGGCCGGCGCCTGCCCCACCGCCTCCGAGTACTTGAGGTAGGTGTCTATGGAGGCCACCACCACCCGGGCCTCGACCGTGATCAGGTCGATGCCCACCAGGGAGACGCGCACCCAGGCGTCGATGACGATGCCCTTGTCGAGCACGCGATCGAGCACGTCGATGAGACTGGTGCCTCCTGAAGCCCTTTCGACCGGCATTGTCCGACTCCTTTTCCTCTAGATCTTCTCGCTGTGGGACGCGGCCCTCCGCCGGGCCGCGGGCGTCCTGCGGGTGAGCGATTCCACCTTGCGCTCCAAGAGCCGGATCTGCTGCCGGAGCTGGTCCTTCTCCAGCTCCGCCTGCTGGCGGCCGGGGGCGAGGTGCTGGTCGTACCGCCACCAGTCGAGGCCGATCTGCTGGGCCTTGTCGATGGAGCAGACGATCAGCCGCACCCGGATGGTGAGCAGCTCCACCTCCGCCAGCGACACCTTGATGTCGCCGGCGATCACCAACCCCTTGTCCAGGACGCGGTCGAGGACGTCGACCAGACCGCTGCTGTGGCCACGTGTCGTCTGGATCTCGGAAGGCATGGGCCACTTCCTTGTAGACCGAACATCCCCGCTTCAGGCAAGCGCGGCGGGGTGGCAGTGGGCAATTTGGCACCCTGCGGCGTCGCTTCCTGAACAGTCCGGCGGCCGCACCGTTTTTCCACTGAACGGGAGGGGTAGGGGTCCTGCTGACGAGGGCGGGAGCCGATCATGCCGGAGGTCGGAGAAAAGCTCCGGGTCGTGCTGGTGGAAGACGACCGCGACCTTGCGGACGTCACCCAGCTGGCCCTGGAGCTGGAGGGGCTGGAGGTCGCCGTCGCCTACGACGGGCGGGAGGCTCTGCAAGTGATCGAACGGACCCGCCCGCACGTAGTGATCACCGACCTGATCATGCCGGTGCTCGACGGCCTGCAGCTGATCGAGCGCATCCGCTCCACTCCCGCCATCCGCTCCCCGGTGATCGCCGTCTCCGCCGTGGGCAGCCGCCTGCGCCTGGCCCGGGAGCTGGGCGCGGCCGAGGCGCTGGTCAAACCGGTGCACCCCAGGGAGCTGGCGGAGTGCGCGCGCAAGGCCTGGCGGCGCGACAACCCCGCCTGAACGCCGGGCATGCGCTCGCCCGGCGGCCCGGGGTTGCGGATGAGAAAGCCCGCTGCAAGTTGGAAGCAGGTGGACACGCCTGCGCGCGACAGCCGCTTCCGCAACTTCGCCTGCCAGGTGGCCGCCGCGGTGGGCACGCACTGGGCGTTCCTGCTGGCGCTCTCCATCGTGCTCGGCTGGGCCGTGACGGGCCCGCTCTTCCACTTCTCGGACACCTGGCAGCTGGCGATCAACACCGGCACCACCGTCATCACCTTCCTCATGGTCTTCCTCATCCAGGCCACCCAGAACCGGGACGGCAAGGCGGTGCAGCTCAAGCTGGACGAGCTGATCCGCTCCCAGCGCAGCGCCCGCAACGTCTTCGCCGACCTGGAGCACGCCACCGAGGACGAGCTGAAGGAGTTCGAGGAGGAGTTCAAGGCGCTGCGCGCCCGGGGCCTCACCCACAAGAAGGCGGCCCGGGAGGCGGCGGTGAAGGCCACCGATCAGTGACGCAGAAGCGGCGCGATGCGCCGCAAGTCGCGCACGAACAGCCCCATCTCCCGGTGGCGCGCCTCGTCGTCCGGGGCGCGGAGGATGGAGGAGGGGTGCACGGTGGCCATCACCGCCTGCGCCAGCTCGTGGCGGAGGATCTCCCCGCGCATCTTCGTCACCTTGAAGGTCCTTCCCAGGAGCGCCTGCGCGGCCGTCGCCCCCAGGCAGACCAGTACGTCCGGGCGGAGCACCTCCAGCTCCGCTTCGAGCCAGGGCCGGCAGGCGCCGATCTCAAGGGCGTTGGGCTTCTCGTGCAGCCGCCGCTTGCCCTGCGCCGTCCACTTGAAGTGCTTCACCACGTTGGTCACGTAGACCAGCTTGCGGTCGATGCCGGCCTCGGCCAGCGCCCGGTCGAGCAGCTTGCCCGCCGGCCCCACGAACGGGCGACCGATCCGGTCCTCGCTGTCCCCCGGCTGCTCGCCCAGCAGCACCACCCGGGCGGAGGCCAGGCCTTCCCCGAAGACCGTCTGCGTGCCCGTCAGGTGCAGGGGGCAGGCCGTGCAGCCGGCCGCCGCCGCGCGCAAGGCGGGAAGGGTGAGCGTGCGCGGGATCAGGGGCGCGGCGGTTTGCAGCGGTTCGTGCGCCATGGGCCAAATGTACCCACCTTGAGCGCGTGATCCACCTCGGGACCAGCGGGTACTCCTACGCGCACTGGCGGCGGATCTTCTACCCGCCAGGGCTCCCCGGCTCGCGCTGGCTCGAGCACTACGCCCGGATGTTCTCCAGCGTGGAGCTGAACGCCACCTTCTACCGCTTGCCCACGCCGCAGATGGTGGACAGCTGGCGCGAGAGGACGCCGCGCGGCTTCCGCTTCGCGGCCAAGGGCAGCCGGTACCTGACGCACATGAAGCGGCTGAAGGACGCGGGGCCGGGCATCGACCGGTACTTCGAGCTCATCCTCCGCCTGGGAGCGAAGCTCTCGGTGGTGCTCTGGCAGCTTCCCCCGCAGATGGATCGCGCCGACCCGGAACGGCTGCACCAATTCCTCGAGCGGCTGCCGGCGCGCCGCGAGCTGCGGTACGCCGTCGAGTTCCGCAGTGCCGCCTGGTACACGGAGGAGATCTGCCGGGTGCTGCAGGCGCACGGGGCCGCCTTCTGCGAGCACGACCTGGTGGCGCGGCTTCCGCCCCGGCTCACCGGCGGCTTCCGTTACCTGCGCTTCCACGGCGCCACCGGCATGTACGAGGGCCGCTACGGCAAGCGCGCGCTCCGGCCCTGGGCGCGCGACTTGCGGCGCTGGCGCGGGGACGCGTACGTCTACTTCAACAACGACCGCTTCGGCCATGCGCTCCGGGACGCGACGGACCTGGGCGAGCTCCTCGGCGACCCATTAGAATGGCCGGATGCTCTTCGACACCCGCGCCGGGCCCATCGAGCTGCGCTGGAATGAACGGGGGCTGACCGCCATCCAGATGCCGGAGCTGGCGCCGCGCGAGCTGCGGGCGAAGCTCGCGCGCCAGGAAGCGGATGCGGCGCCCGGTTTCGTGCAGGACGCCGCGCGCCTCTTGCGGCGCCATCTGGCGGGAGAAGCGCAGGACCTCTCCGCGCTCCCCCTCGATCTCACGGTGCTGGCGCCGTTCCAGCGCGCCGTCTACGAGGAGGTCCGCTCGCTGCGGCCGGGGCGGACCGCGACCTACGGGGAGATCGCCCAGCGCCTGGGCAAGCCCGGCGCTTCGCGCGCGGTGGGGCAGGCCCTGGGAAAGAACCCCTTCCTGGTGGTGGTGCCCTGCCACCGTGTGCTGGCGGCAGGCGGCGCTCCGGGAGGCTTCTCGGCGCCGGGCGGGGTGGTGACCAAGCAGCGCCTTCTGGCGCTCGAAGGGGTGACGCTGGCGGTCGACCACGGGCTGTCCTTCGATCCGGTCGCCGCCGTGGAGCACTTGAAAGCGCGCGACCGCAGGCTGGCCAGGTTCATCGAGCGGGTGGGGCCCTTCCGCCTGCGGCCCGCGGAGCTGCAGAGCCCCTT
>DATKAG010000265.1:0-7782 GCA_035498355.1 Myxococcales bacterium
GGCGACTTCGTTGTGGTGCGGCACCCCGAAGTAGAAGGCGTGCGCGGTGATGGCGACGGCGGCGAGCACCACGAGGGCCGCGAACACCTGCCGGCTGCGGCCCGGGGTCTGGTCGAGCCCGCGGAAGTCCCGCAGCTCCGCCTTGACCACCGGCGCGGCCTGGGGGGCCGCCGCCGGCCGCGGCCGGGGCTGCTGGCCAGGAAGCACCACGTCGGGGTCCAGCGCCCCGGCTCCCAGGCGGGGAGCGGCGCCCAGCCCGCGCAGCCGGTCCGACGTCTCCTTGAGATTCAGTAGATCGCGGCTGAGCGATGCGCTCGCCGCCGTCACCAGCTGCAAGGTCTCCACCTCTCCCTTGCCGATGGCCGCGTTCGCTTCCTTCTGCAGCCGTACCGCCGCCTCGTCGGCCGCCTTGGTGAGGACGGCCAGCGCCTCTGCCTCCACCGAGGGAGTGGCGCGCGAGGTGCCCAGCCGGTTGCCCTCGGCCGTGGCGACGTCCAGGGCGATGCGGGCGGCCATGGCGTCGGCGAAGCAGGAGTCGGCGCCGGTCTTCTGGATGGAAGCGCGCTCGCCCATGCTCAGGAGCGCGTCGATCTTCCGGGCGGATGCGGCCACGTTGGCCGGGATCGCGGGATCCAGCTGCTCCCCGGCCAGAAGCTTCAGCGCGGCCTCCTTGCAGACCGCCACTGCGACCGGCACCGGCCAGGGCGGCCCCTTGGGCGCCGGCGGGGCCTCCGGGGCTGCCGCCGCGGGCGCCGCGGCATCCTGCTTGTCGAACAGCCCGGCCAGATGGCCTTCCTCGCCGTTGGCGGAGGGCGGCCCCGCGGGGCGTGCCCCGGGCGCGGCCCGATCCACCCCTCGCTCCGGCGTGGGCGCGGGCCGCGCGGCCGTTCTGGAGGACTTGCGATCGGCGAATCCGGGCGGCGGTCCGGCGACGGGTGCGGAACGGGCTCCGGCGGACAGCGGCGCCGGGACGGGCGGCGGCGCCAGCGGCGGCGGCCCGGACACGGCAGCGGGGCGCGCGGGAGACGGCGCGACGACGGGCGGAGGGCGGGCGCCGCCGGGCGGCAGGCCCGTGGCCGGAGCGCGCGCACCGGGGGGAGGGGCCGGTGGCGAGGGCCGTGCCGCGGGCGACGAAGGCGGCGCGGGACGAGCGGCAGGCGCCGGCGCTCCCTGCGCCACGGGCTTGCCTCCCGCCTTCACCCAGTCCTGGATCTTCTTCTCCTCGTCCGGAGCGAGGCCCGCGAAGCGGATCTGCGCGGGTGGCCCTCCCTTCGCCACCAGCCCCCATCCCTGGAAGCTTGCGAACGAAAGCCGCACCGTCTCCCCCGGCTTGAAGGGAAGCTGCGAGGGCGCCTGCACCCCCAGCGCCGAGACCATCGCGCGGTCCAGGCGCGAGGAGGCGCTGCGCGTCGCCACCGAGACGGGCGCCGTGGCTCCGCTGTCGGCCGCGAAGGAGAGTCCCACCGAGTCCGCCAGCCGGGAGACGAACTGCTCCTTGGGCATGGGCATGAAGAGCAGGTCGCTGGCGCCGGCGCGAAAGCAGTCGTCGCGGTGGGCCGCCTGCTCGCGCTGCAGCACCGCCACCAGGCGCGCCCCCCGTTCGCGGACCTTGGGGGCAAGCGCCTGCAGGGTGAGGGAAAGCGGCGCGCCCGGGCCGCCGTAGAAGACCACCACCGCGTCGGCGGTGGCGGCCCCCGCCTGGGCGGCGGCGGCATCCAGGAGCGGAGCGCCCTGGACCTCGAACCTGCCGCCGTCGCGAAGCCCGCTGGAAAGAGCGGGAAGCATTCTTGCATCGGCGACGATCAACAGGCGCGGGGGCACGTTCCTCCTCAATGTAAACCTACCGCAGTGCGCCAGTGATGAGAAATTTGCAATTCGTACGGCAGATCGCGCCGCTGGGGCCTATCTACCCCGGTGTGCCGGTGCGGATGCGCAGGTGGAACGACCGCCGCTTGCCGGGCGATGGATTGCGCCTGCTCATCTGCCGCTACCGTCCCCGCGGGGTGAGGAAAGCGGAGGAGACGTGGGATGAGTGGGACCCCGCACTGGGGCCGAGCAAGGAGCTGCACGCGGCCGTCTACGGCAAGTCCGGGCCGCCCATCTCCTGGCCGGAGTACCGGCGCCGCTATCTGGCCGAGATCAAAGGCCAGCGGGCCCGCATCGAGGAGCTGGCGGCGCGGGTGCGCGCCGGGGAGGCGATCACCCTCCTTTGCTCCAGCTCCTGTGTGAACGACGATCGCTGCCACAGGTCCCTGCTCCGCACGCTGATCGACGAGGCTGTCGCTCGCTGAACAGGGGGAATCCGGTTTTCTCGGGACGTCGCGGGTTGCGTGTTACGGGAGAGGCATGTCGCGAAGGGCGCTCTGGTTCTTCCAGCGGACGGGGCCAGGGGAAATCCGCAGGATCCCGAACCCGTCGATGCAGCGCTTCCTGGTCGGGGAGCGGGCCCTGGTGCCCGACGGCGACGGCTTCGTCCGCTGCATCGGGATGTCGCTCGAGATCCACCGGCGCAAGCCCTCGCAGGTGGCCCGGGTCTGGTTCTCCAAGATCCGGGTGAACGAGGAGGGCCGGGTCGATCCGCACCACCGCCACGAGACGGCCAAGCAGGCCCGGGCGCAGGCGCCCCACGCCTCCCACGGCTCCTCCCTGGTGGCCGCCGGGCACCGGTTCGCCCTCCGGCGCCTCTCGCACTTGCGGGACTGGAACCCGGAGGAGCGGGACCTGGCCGCCCTGCGCGCCGTGGTGAACACCAAGGCGGGCATCGTGATGTTGTAGAACACGCCTGCATGGCGTGGATGATCTACGGGGCCAACGGCTACACCGGGCAGCTGATCGCGGAGCTTTGCAAGGAGCGGGGCGAGGCGCCGGTGCTCGCCGCCCGCGCCGCGGACAAGGTCCGCCCCCTGGCGGAGCGGCTGGGCATGCCCTGGCGGGCCTTCGCCCTCGATCGGCCGGACCTGAAGGACATCGCGCTGGTGCTCCACTGCGCCGGCCCCTTCTCTGCCACCAGCCGGCCCATGGTGGACGCCTGCCTTGCGGCGGGCGCCCACTATCTCGACATCACCGGCGAGATCGAGGTGTTCGAGTCGGTGCTGGCGCGCGACGGGGAAGCGAAGGAGCGCGGGGTGGTGCTCCTGCCCGGAACCGGCTTCGACGTCGTTCCCAGCGACTGCCTCGCCGCCCTCCTCAAGCGGCGGCTGCCTTCCGCCACCAGCCTCGAGCTGGCGTTCGCCCCGGGCGGCAGGGGAAGCCCCGGCACCCTGAAGACCTCCATCGAGACGCTGCCCCGGGGCGGGCTGGTGCGCCGCGGCGGACGTCTGGTGAAGGTCCCGCCGGCGCACGAGGTGCGGGAGATCCCCTTCGCCGACAAGACGCGCCGGGCGATGGCCGTGCCCTGGGGCGACGTGGCCACCGCCTGGCGGAGCACGCAGATCCCGGACATCACCGTGTTCATGGCCGCGAAGCCCTCGGTGATCCGCGCCGCGCGCCTCACCCGCTTCACCGCGCCGCTGCTGGCCCTGCCGCCGGTGCAAGGCTTCCTCAAGGGGCGCATCGAGCGGGCGGTGCGGGGGCCAGGCCCCGCCGAGCGCGCCCGCAGCACCGCCCAGTTCTGGGGCCGGGCCAGCGACGGCTCCCGGTCGGTGGAGATGACCATGACGGTGCCCGAGGGGTACACGCTCACGGCCGAGGCGTCCCTGGCCTGCGCCCGCAAGGTCCTTTCGGGTGCGGTGAAGGCGGGCGCGTGGACGCCTTCCCTGGCGTTCGGGCCGGATTTCGCCGCCTCCTTGCCGGGGGTGAGGGTAGCCGAGCGGTAGACACTCCGTGCCCACACGGAGCGTTCGCCGTTCAAGGGTGGGACATCCCCGGCGCTTGCGGGGGGGCCCGTCCTGTGCGCGAGTAGCGCCGTGCGCGAGCGGATCCACGCCCCGGAGCTGACCGGGGCCTCGGCCTGGCTCAACGCCAGTGGCCCCATCTCCATCCGCGACCTGCGGGGGCAGGTGGTGGTCCTCGATTTCTGGACCTACTGCTGCATCAACTGCATGCACGTGCTCCCCGTCCTCCGCGACCTGGAGGAGCGGCACCGCGACGACCCGCTGGTGGTGATCGGCGTCCACTCGGCCAAGTTCGACGCCGAGCGCGACGCCGGCCGCATCCTCGAGGCGATGCGCCGGTACGGGGTCTCGCACCCGGTGGCGGTGGACGAGGGGATGCGCATCTGGTCGGCCTACGCGGTGCGCAGCTGGCCCACGCTGGTGATCCTCCGCCCCGACGGGACGCTGGCGGCGGTGGCGCCCGGCGAGCCGGATCCGGCGGTGCTGGAAGGCTTCGTGCGCCAGCAGCTCGAGGAGGGGCGGGCCAGGGGAATCCTGGCCAAGGCCCCCCTGCGCCTCGAGCGCCTCGCACCCGGCGAGGACACTCCGCTGCGCTACCCGGGAAAGGTGGCTTCCGGCGGCGAGCTTATCTTCGTCGCCGACCCGGGCCACCATCGGGTCCTGGTGCTGGACGGCAATGGCGCGGTCCGCGACACGGTGGGCAGCGGCCTGCGGGGCTTCCGCGAAGGTGGATTCTCCGATTGCGCCCTGGACGATCCCCAGGGGCTGACCGTGGGCGAAGGAACGCTCTTCATCGCCGACGCGCGAGCGCACGTGGTGGCGCGGGCCGATCTGCGCGAGCGGCGCCTCACCCGCTTCGCCGGCACCGGCGCGCTGGGCCGGGCCCCGCTCGAAGGGCGCTCCCCGGCGCTGCAAACGGCGCTGCGCTCTCCCTGGGACCTGGCGGCCCGCGGCGACGAGCTGTACGTGGCGCTCGCTGGCTCGCACCAGGTCGCCCTGGTGCGCGAGGGGATGATCGAGCCCGTCGCCGGCAACGGCCGCGAGGCGCAGATCGACGGGCGGGGGACGGACTCCGCCCTCGCCCAGCCCAGCGGGCTCTCCCTGCAGGGCGACGTGCTCTACGTGGCGGACAGCGAGTCCAGCGGGGTGCGCGCCATCGACCTGCGCAGCCGCAAGATCTACTCCCTCTGCGGAGGGCCGGGGCTCTTCGACTTCGGGGACAAGCTGGGAGCCATCGAGCCGGGGATGCTGCAGCACCCCCTGGCCGTCGCCGCCACCCGCTCGCAAGGCCTGCTGGTGGCGGACACCTACAACGACAAGCTGAAGCGGTTCTCGCCCGACGGCCTGCGGCTCGAGCCCTTCCACCAGGGAGAGCTGGCGCAGCCGGCCGGGCTCTGCGTCCTTCCCGGCGGCGAGGTGCTGGTGGCGGACACCAACCACCACCGGCTGCTGCTCGTCTCCGCCGACGGAGCCTCGGCGCGCGAGCTGCCGGTGAGGGGCGCTCCCCCGCCAAGGCAGGGCGTGGCGCTGCCCCCGCAGCCGCCCGAGCCGGCGAGCGGCGCGGGATGGTTCACCGCCATCCTCGAGTCGCCGGCGGGAGCGGGGCTGGCCCCGGGCGAGGGGACGCTGGTGCTGGAGCTGGCGGCGCCCGGCGGCTACCAGCTGTCCGCGGGCTCGCCCTGGAGCGTGACGCTGGAGGTCTCCCGGCGCAGCGATCTCTTGCAGCTCTCGCCCGAGTCCCGGCGCGGCGAGGCCTGCGGCGGCGCGCGGGAGAAGATCGCGGTCCAGGCGCGCTGCCGGCACCAGGAAGACGTGGACTCGGAGCTGGTGGTCGCCGTCCAGGCCGTGGCCTGCGACGCGCGCGATCACGCCGCCTGCTGGCCGGTGCGCAACTCCTTCCGCCTCCCCCTGCGGCTGCTCTCGCAGGGGCAGCGCGAGGTGCGCTTCGCCCTTCCCCTGGAGCTGCGCAAGTGACCGTGCCGCGCATCCTCTCCGCGGCGCAGGCGCTGCCGCCGCACTTCGTCGACCAGGACACGCTCCTGGCCGCCTTCCGCGAGCTGTGGGGGCAGAAGCACTTCAACCTCGAGCGCCTGGAGCAACTGCACAAGGCGGTGCGCGTGGGCGGCCGGCACCTCGCCCTGCCCCTGGAGGAATACCGGGCGCTGGAGAGCTTCGCCGCCCGCAACGCCGCCTGGACGCGCGCGGCCGAGCGGATCGGCGCCCGGGCGGTGGAGAACGCCCTGCGGGCGGCGGACATCGCCCCGGAGCAGGTGGACCACCTCTTCTTCGTCACCGTCACCGGGATCGCCACCCCTTCCATCGACGCCCGGCTGGTGGAACCGCTGGGCCTGCGCAGCGACGTGCGGCGGGTGCCCATCTTCGGCCTGGGCTGCGTGGCGGGAGCCGCCGGGCTGGCCCGGGCGGCGGACGCGCTGCGAGGCGCACCGGGCGAGGTGGCGGTCCTGCTGGCGGTGGAGCTCTGCTCGCTCACCTTGCAGCGCGAGGATCTCTCCATCCCCAACATCATCGCCAGCGGGCTCTTCGGCGACGGCGCCGCCGCCGCGGTGCTGGACGGGGGGGCGCGCCAGCGGGGGCCGCGGATCGCCGCCACCCGATCGGTGTTCTACCCGGGGACCGAGCGGGTGATGGGTTGGGACGTGGTCGAGTCGGGGTTCAAGGTGGTGCTCTCACCCGGCGTGCCGGCGCTGGTGCGGGAGAGGCTGCGGGCCGACGTCGATTCCTTCCTCGGCGCGCGCGGGCTGCGCCGGGCGGACATCGCGCACTTCCTCTGCCACACCGGCGGCCCCAAGGTGCTGGAGGCGTTCGAGGAGGCGCTGGAGGTCCCCCGGGAGGCGATGCGGCGGAGCTGGGACTCGCTGCAGCAGGTGGGAAACCTCTCCTCCGCCTCGGTGCTCTTCGTGCTCTCCGACCTTCTCGCTTCCGGGGAGGCGCGGCCCGGCGATCGCGGCCTGCTCCTCGCCATGGGCCCGGGCTTCTGCTCGGAGCTGGTGCTGCTGGAATGGTAGCCGCGTACCTGGCCTTCCTCGGCCTCTTCGCGGCCGAGCGCCTGGCGGAGCTGTGGCTCTCCCGGCGCAACGCCCGCATCGCCCTGGCCCGGCGCGGGGTGGAGAGCGGGAGGAGGCACTTCCGCTGGATGGCCGCGGTGCACGCCCTCTTCCTCCCCGCCTGCGCGGCGGAGGTGCTGCTCCTGCGCCGGCCCTTCCCCGGCGCCGCCGGCTGGGCATTCGCGGGCGGGGCTCTGCTTGCCCAGGGGCTGCGCTGGTGGGCCATCGCCACCCTGGGATGGCGCTGGAACGTGCGGGTGATCGTGGTCCCCTCCCAGCCGCCGGTGCGGCGGGGGCCCTACCGGTTCCTGCGGCATCCCAACTACGCTGCGGTCGCCCTGGAGATGCTCTGCGTCCCGCTGGCGCACGGGGCGTATCTCTGCGCGCTGGCCTTCTCCCTGCTCAATGCGCTGCTCTTGCGCGTGCGCATCCGGGTGGAGGAGCAGGCGCTGGGCGAGAGCTGGGAGCGGGAGTTCTCCTCCGTGCCGAGGTTCATCCCCCATGGATGAGGTGCTGGGGGAGATCGGGCGGGTGCTGCACGAGGAGCTAGGGATCGGGCGCGCCCCCCGGCCGGAGGACGACCTGATCAGGGACCTGCAGCTCGACTCGGTGGGCCTGCTCACGCTGGTGGTGGGCCTGGAGGACCGCTTCCAGATCGCCCTGCGCGAGGAGGACGCGGCCGCCGTGCGCACGGTGAGCGACCTGGCGGCCCTGGTGCTGCGCCGGCGCGAGGAGGCGCGGCCATGCTGAGCGGCGGCCCCATGGTCGCGCCCCGGCATTCCACCCTCCAGTCCGCGCTGGAGCAGGCGGCGGGATCGCGCTGGGGCCTCTCCTTCCTCGACGCCCGCGAGCACGAGACCGATCTTCCCTTCGCCTCGCTCTGG
>DATKAG010000266.1:0-4714 GCA_035498355.1 Myxococcales bacterium
TAGCCGGCGCGGTCGCGGTAGGGGCCGGTCTGGCCGAAGCCGGTGATCGAGCAGTAGACGAGGCGCCCGTTCTCCCGCGAAAGGCGCGGGTAGGAGAGGCCGTACCGCTCCAGGGCGCCGGCCTTGAAGTTCTCCAGCAGCACGTCGGAGCGCGCGGCCAGCCGCCGGACGACGTCCTGGCCGTCGGGGTGGGCGAGATCGACGGTGATCGACTTCTTCCCCCGGTTGGCGCTGGCGAAGTAGGCCGACTCCCGGCCCGGAGCGTCCACCCACGGAGGGCCCCAGCCGCGGGTGTCGTCGCCGCTGCCCGGGCGTTCCACCTTGATCACCTCCGCCCCCAGGTCGGCGAGCGTCTGGGTCGCCCAGGGTCCGGCGAGGACGCGGCTCAGGTCGAGGACGCGGACGTGCGAGAGGGCACCTGCAAGATTCTTGTCGGCTTGAACAGGCATGGGGCGGACGGCGGCATGTAGAGCGCGATCGGGCGCCCGCGATCAAGGTGGTTGGAGCACATCTTGCGACAAGTCCCGCCTGTCGGCCCACCCGGCCCTCTCGCTACAGTCGCACGGATACGGGGGGAATTTCGGGAGGTGGGTTGGACCTTGGGACGGCGGTCCAGGTAGCGGGCGGCGCACTGGTGTGCGCCGCCGTGGCGGCCCTTCACTTGCTGCGCCGGGCGCGGCGCGAGCGCGAGGGCGCCGCCCTGGTGGCGGCGCGCGCGGAGGCCGGCGAGCGCATCCCCATCACGCTCCACCCCGTGATCAATCCCGACATCTGCATCGGCAGCCTCAGCTGCCTGAAGTCCTGCCCCGAGGGGGACATCCTGGGGATGGTGGGCGGCTCGGCCCAGATGATCCAGCCCGATCACTGCATCGGCCACGGGCGCTGTGCCGCGGAGTGCCCGGTCGACGCCATCAAGCTGGTGTTCGGCACCTCCGAGCGCGGCGTCGACCTGCCGATGGTCGACGAGTTCTTCGAGTCCAGCCGCCCGGGCGTGCACATCGTGGGCGAGCTGGGCGGGATGGGCCTGATCCGCAACGCGGTCACCCAGGGAGTGCAGGTCGGGGAGAGGCTGGCCGCCACCGCGCCGCGGCGATCGGGAGCCGAGGTGGTGATCGTGGGCGCCGGTCCGGCCGGCCTCGCCACCGCCCTGACGCTCAAGGCAGCCGGGCGATCCTTCCGCGTGCTGGAGCAGGGAACGCTGGGCGGCACCATCGCCAACTACCCCCGGCAGAAGGTGGTGATGACCGAGCCGCTGCAGGCTCCCTTCCTGGGCAAGCTCTCCAAGAAGAAGATCAGCAAGGAGGAGCTGCTCTCCGTCTGGGAGCAGGCGCTGGGCAAGGCCGGCATCCGCGTGGAAGAGGGCGTGCGGGTGCTGGCGGTCGACGGCAGCGACGGCGCCTTCCGCGTGCAGACCGACAAGGGATACGTCGACGCCGGCAAGGTGGTGGTCGCCACGGGCCGGCGGGGAACGCCGCGCAAGCTCGACGTTCCCGGGGAGACCCTCCCCAAGGTCACCTACCGGCTGATCGATGCCGAGCAATACGCCGGCAGCGAGGTGCTGGTGGTGGGGGGCGGCGATGCGGCGCTGGAGGCCGCCATCCTCCTGGCGGAGCAGGGGAAGGCAAGGGTGAGCATCTCGCACCGGGGCGAGAGCTTCGAGCGCTGCCGCGAGGCGAATGGCAGCCGCATGAAGGAGCTGGTCGCCGCCAGGAAGGTGCGGGCCCTGATGGGCTCGCAGGTGGAGAAGATCCTCCCCAAGGAAGTGGTGCTGAGCGTCGCCGGCTCGCCCCTGGTCCTGCGCAACGATTACGTGATCGTCAACGTGGGCGGAGAGCTCCCCCTCGAGTTCCTCTCCAGGCTGAAGATTTCCCTGGAGAGGCATTTCGGGGAGGAAGCGAAGAAGCCGAAGCGCGCCTCCGACCCCGCCCCCGGGGAGAAGGAGAGGAGCGCCGCGCCCCGCGCATCGCATCTCTTCTACCTGGTCACCGCCGCCCTCATCCTCGGCTGGCTCACGCTTCACGGCTGGGACTACTACCTGCTCTCGCACAAGGCCCGGCTGGCGTCGCCGCTGCACGAGTCGCTGCGGCCCGCGGGGCGCTGGGGGCACGGCGTGGGCATCGTCGCCACCGCCTTCATGTTCCTCAACTTCCTCTACGCGCTGCGCAAGCGCTCGCGCTTGCTCTCGCGGGCGGGCTCGCTGCGCGCCTGGCTCGACTTCCACATGTTCGTCGGCTTCATGAGCCCCTTGGTGATCGCCTTCCACGCCGCCTTCCAGTCCAACAACCTCCTCGCCACCGGGACGGCCGGCGCCCTGCTGGTGGTGGTGCTCACCGGGATCGTCGGGCGCTTCTTCTACGGCCTGGTGCCCCGCGACGGAGGGAAGGCGATGGAGCTCTCCGCGGTCACCTGGCGCTGGGAACAGCTGCGGGCCCGGCTGCAGCCGATCATCGAGAGCTCCGACGACCCGGCGCTGCTGGAGCGCATGTTCGAGGTGGCGGCGCAACCGGCCCGGCGCGGATCGCTGCTCCTCTTCTTCCTCGGCCTTCCCTTCTCCGCGCTGGTGCTGCGCCTGCGGCTCCTGCGCGCCCGCTTCCACTTCCAGCGCGCCGCCCACCGGGAGTTCAGCGCCGGGGCCGTCCAGCTGGCCCGGCTGCGAGCGCAGATCGGGTTCTACCAGAGCTTCAAGAGGCTGCTCAGCGGCTGGCGCGTCTTCCACGCATCCCTGGCGGGATTTCTGGTGGTGGCCATCGCGGCGCACATCGCCGTGTCGGTCTACCTCGGCTATGTCTGGTTCCGCTGAGCGCCTCCTCGCCGCCGCCGCGCTCGCCCTGGCCGCCTCCGGCGCCCGGGCGGACGTCTTCTCGCCCGGACCGCTGAGCGCGCCGCACGCGAAGCTCGAGGGCTTGACCAACTGCACGAAGTGCCACGTCGCCGGCTCCCGGCTCTCCAACGACACCTGCCTCGCCTGCCACGAAGAGGTGAAGGACCGGATCGGGAAGAAGCGCGGCTTCCACGGGCACATCGCTCCCGCCGAGCTGTCCTGCAACAAGTGCCACCACGACCACCAGGGGCGGGACTTCAAGCTGGTGGACTGGGGAGCCAAAGGGGAGGAGGGGTTCGATCACGCCCGCACCGGCTTCGCCCTCAAGGGCAAGCACGCGCAGGTGGCCTGCGACAAGTGCCACGACGAGCGGCTGATCGCCGACGCCGCGGTGCGCTCGCTGAAGGAGAAGACGGGGCGGCGGACGTTCCTGGGCGCGCCCTCGCAGTGCTCTTCCTGCCACTTCGACGAGCACCGGGGGCAGCTGGGGACGTCCTGCGCGCGCTGCCACGTGGAGAGCTCGTGGAAGCGCGCTCCGGGGTTCAGCCACGCGAAGACCGGATTCCCCCTGCTGGGCAAGCACGCGCGCGTCGACTGCGGCAAGTGCCACGAATCCCGCGAGGACAACAAGGCGCACAAGGGCGCGCTCTCCGCCACCTTCGCCGTCTACAAGCCCGTGGAGCACGCTTCCTGCACCGACTGCCACCAGGATCCGCACCGGGGAAAGCTGGGCGGCAGTTGCTCCAGCTGCCACGTGGAGGACGACTGGAAGGAGCTGAAGGGCGGCAGCGGCGCCCGGGCGTTCCACGAGAAGACCCGCTACCCCCTGCGCGGGGCGCACGCGAGCGTCGCCTGCAAGAGCTGCCACGGGCCGTTTCCCGGGATCAAGGCGGCTTTCAAGGGACTCCGCTTCCAGGCCTGCGGCGACTGCCACGTCGACGCTCACGTGGGCCAGCTGGGGACGCCGCCGCCTTCCTGCGACCGCTGCCACTCCCTCCAGTCCTTCCAGCCCGCGGACTACGAGCCGGCGATGCACAAGACATTCCCGCTGCAAGGAGGGCACGCGGCCGTCTCTTGCGCGGCCTGCCATCTCCCGGAGCCGGCGCTGCTGGCGCGGGCCAGCCTGCTCAAGGCGTTCATCGAGAAGCGAGGCAGGAAGGACGTGATCAGCCTCACCAACTTCCACCCGTCCGGCGACCCGCTCCGCTGCGACGGCTGCCACTCCGATCCGCACCGGGGCCAGTTCGCCGGCCGGGTGAAGCAGGCCGGCTGCGCCGACTGCCACCAGGTGTCCTCGTTCATTGCGCTCCGCTTCGACCACGCACGGGAATCCTCCTTCCTCCTCACCGGGGCCCACCAGAGGACCGCCTGCGGCGCCTGTCACTTCGCGGACGCGGCCGGGATCGTCCGCTACAAGCCCCTGACGGCCGAGTGCGCCGGGTGTCACGCCGATCCGCACGCCGGCCAATTCACCGGCACGAGCTGCGAGACCTGCCACACCACCGCCGCCTGGAAGGAGCTGGAGTTCGCCCACCGGCCGCCCTTCACCTTCTACCAGCTGGAGGGAAAGCACGCCTCGGTGCGCTGCCAGTCCTGCCACCGCGAGGTAGAGGTGGGAGGGGGGGCGAGGGCCTTCAAGTACCGCGGCGTGCCCACCACCTGCGCGGGATGCCACGTGGACGTCCACCGCGGCGTCTTCCCAGGGGTGGCCCGATGATCGGATGGCTCCTGGTGGCCGCCGCCCTCGCCCAGGCCCAGGGCGGCTCCCCGCGATCGGCGGCGGCGCATGCCGGTGCGGCGGCGCGCTGCGAGTCCTGCCACTCCACCGCGGGCTGGACGCGGGTGTCGTTCGATCACGAGAAGACCGGGTTCGCCCTCGAAGGCCGCCATCTG
>DATKAG010000267.1:0-11326 GCA_035498355.1 Myxococcales bacterium
CCCCCGCCGCCGCCGCGCCCCAAAGCGCGGACGCGGGCGGCGAGCTCGGCAGCGATCACCCGCCGCACCTCTTCATCGCCCGATCGAACGCGGGCTTGTGCTCGGCCTTCTCCCGCCCGAGCTGCTCGCGCACCTCCGCGCAGCCGCCCTGCTTGCGGGAGATCAGGTCCGCCGCTTCCGCCCGCAGCCCGGGGCTCTTCGCCGAGCGCAGCACCGGGCGCAGCTCGCTGATCACCCGCGCCGAGGGATAGACCCGCATGGCACCGTGCATGGCCGCCACCCGCACCACCGTGGGCTGCTTCTCGTCACGGGCCAGGTTCCCCACCATCTGCGCCGCCCGATCGGGGGAGACGGCGGTGAGCCCGTCCACCGCCATGGCCCGCCGGGTGGGAAGCTCGGAAGAGCTGCCGATCACGGCTTCCAGGATCGGCGCTGCCTGCGGGCCCAGGGCCTTCCACCGCTCCTGCGACACGGGGCGGTCGATGGTCCCCAGGTACGTCTCCACTCGCTCCCGCAACTCCTCATCGCTGAGCTGCTGCGCCGGGGCCGGGGCCTGGGGCTCCGCACCCTTCGGCGGCCGGGGAGCGGCGATCAGCGCTGCCAGCAGTAGGGCGATCACGCGGGCCTCCTCAATGGATCAGGGGATTGAGGCGCATCACCTGCGCCTGCTGCGGCGAGATGTTCCCCACCGAGATGCCCGAGTCCAGGATCCAGAACATGAGGTTGTCGCCCCCGCCGCAGCCGCCGGAGACGCAGCGGCTGGCGCTCATCACCGGGCTGCTGGCGTTGGGACTGAGGCAGTTGGGCCGGTCGGTGGCGCTGGCGCAGGGGATGCACGGGCACTTGGCGGTATCGGCGATGGGGTCGAAGTCCGATCCCTGCAGCTCGGTGGTGTGGAAGAGGCCGAGGAAGTGCCCGGTCTCGTGCGCGGCGATGTACGCGGTGCGGTCGGCGCCGCAGTTCAGGCTGAAGCCCACCCCGCAGGTGCCCCCGAAGAGATCGGCCGCGGAGACCACCGCGCCGCTGGCCACCGTGCCGTTGTAGGAGGAGGGACCGGGGATGGTGCCGTCGATGCCCACGATCACGCCCCCGGAGCCGCTGTTGTCGGTGATGGCGTCCACCAGGAAGAGGTTCATGGTGTTGCCCGGGTGCGCCCCGGACAGGGTGAAGAGCTGGCCGAACTCGTCGCAGGGCCCGGTGGCGGTGGCCGAGATGTGGGTGCCGAAGCGCGCCTTGTCGGTGGCGCTGACGTCGTGGAAGACGACGTTGGCCGTGATCCCCGCCTGGGCGTAGATGTTCTTGAAGGCTCCCACCATCCGTTGGACGGTGGCGTTGGTCCCCGCATTCGCTTCGCTGAACGAGGTGGTGACGATGTAGAAGGCCGCGTCGAGCGTGGCGCCGGCCGCCTGGCGGGTCACCACCTGGACGTCGTAGGTGTTCTCCGCGCTGCCGCCGTCGTTGCAGCCCAGCGACAGGCACTCGTTGGCGTAGTCGTTGACCACGAACTTCCAGTTTCCGGAGGGGACGCCGCCGTCGAGGGAACCGGTGGTGTTGGGGATGGTGAAGGCCGCCGTGCTGGGGGTGAGCCCGCCGTAGAAGGCATAGATCCCCGAGGAGTCGGTGCCGCCGTCGGCGGAGGACTGGGGGTTGAAGGTGAGGTCGTCGTAGACCTTGCCGCCGTCGGGCTGGAGAATGCTCAGCGGCACCGCCGAGTTGTCGATCACCTGGTTCTGGTAGACGACGTTGAGGGTGGCGAGCACGGCCTGGTGGACGATGGTCAGGCTGCCGGTGCCCGGGGGGACGTCGAAGGTGATGGTGTCCCCGACCTTGTGCGTCCCGAACTGCTGCACCTGTCCGGAAGGCAACGCGCTGGCCACGACCGGCCGGGTACACGCGGGCGAGGTGCAGGCGGCCAGGGGCACGCAGACGTTCCCCAGCGACGCGCAGCAGCCGTAGCCCTGGCGGCACTGCGGATCGGCGGTGCAGGCGGGCATGCAGAACGAGGTGGACCCCACGGCGGTGCAGGAGGAGCCGGGGCAGTCGCCGGGCTGGGAGCAGGAGGCGGTGCAGAAGCCTCCGACGAACCCGCTGGCCGGTGTCTGGCAGGTCAGGCCGGAGGCGCAGTCGACGGTGCTCCCGCAGGCCTCGCCCAGGGCGCTGGGGGGCTGTCCCCCGGGGTCGACGCACTTTCCGTTCAGGCAGCGCTGCGTGCTCGGGCAGTCGCGCACCACCGCGCAGGACTTGTCGTCATTGGAACAGGCCGCGAGGAACGCGCCGGCGAGGAGAAGGATTGCCAGTCTCTTCACGGCCCCTCCAGTCCCCCTAGTCTAATCTCACTGCGCGCGGCGCACGACTTCATTTGCAAGTGCCCGACACACCGTGGTAGCCCGCCCGTCTAGATGGCTGACCGGGTGCTCGTCGTCGACGATGAACAGAGCCTCCGCCGGGTGCTCGCGGCCACATTGCAGCGCGAGGGCTACGAGGTGGAGGTGGCCTCCGACGGGGAAGAGGCCCTCGTGGCCCTGGACCGCGACGGGGCCGACGTGGTGGTCACCGATCTGGTGATGCCGAAGATGGACGGCCTCTCCCTGCTCCGCAAGGTGGTGGCCTCCCACCCGGACGTACCCGTGATCGTGGTCACCGCCCACGGGAAGGTGGACAGCGCGGTGGAGGCGATGAAGGCCGGGGCCTTCGACTTCGTCACCAAGCCCTTCGAGAACTCCGAGCTGAAGGCGATCATCGCCAAGGCCGCCCGGCAGTCGGACCTGAACGCGCGCAACGTCATTCCCGACGAGCCCGGACGCCGGTTCACGGAGATCGTGGGCAAGGGCCAGCGGATGATCGAGCTGCAGCAGATCATCGCCAAGGTGGCCGACGCCCCCTCCACCGTGCTCATCCAGGGCGAGAGCGGCACCGGCAAGGAGCTGGTGGCGACCGCCCTGCACGAGAAGTCCTCCCGGCGCGACCGCCCCTTCATCAAGATCAACTGCGCCGCCATCCCCCGCGAGCTGGTGGAGGCCGAGCTCTTCGGCTTCGAGAAGGGCGCCTTCACCGGCGCGGTGCAGAGCAAGCCGGGCCGCTTCGAGCTGGCCGACGGCGGCACCCTCTTCCTCGACGAGATCGGCGAGATCCCGGTGGAGATGCAGGTCAAGCTCCTGCGCGCCATCCAGGAGAGCGAGTTCGAGCGGGTGGGCGGCGTGAAGACCACCAAGGTGGAGGTCCGGCTGATCGCCGCAACCTCCCGCGACCTCACCCGGGAGATCGCCTCCGGCCGCTTCCGCGAGGACCTCTACTACCGCCTCAACGTGGTACCCCTGCAGCTCCCCCCGCTGCGCGAGCGGCGCGAGGACATCCCCCTGCTGGTGGAGCACTTCCGGCAGAAGTACAACGCGCGCTTGAAGAAGAGCGTGGAGCGGATCGAGGACGACGCCCTGGCGGCGCTCTCCGGGTATTCCTGGCCGGGCAACATCCGCGAGCTGGAGAACGTGCTGGAGCGCACCATCCTCTTCGCCGAGCGCCCGGTGATCCGCGCGGCCGACCTTCCTCCCTCCCTGCGCGCCACCCCTCCCCTGCCGGAGGATGCCGCTCCCTTCGCCCCCGGCGTCCCCAGCGCCCCCGGACCGCTCAAGGAGATCGTCAAGGAGCAGGTGCAGGCCATCGAGCGGGACCTGATCGTGCGGGGGCTGGAGGTGACCAACGGCAACGTCACCCGGACGGCGAAGCTGCTGAAGATCTCCCGCAAGAGCCTGCAGATGAAGATGAAGGAGTTCGGGCTTCGGGGGGAAGAGTAAAGAACGTCAACGGCGACGTGAACGTGGCCGTGGACGCGCTTACTTCTTCATCCTGATCGCCATCTGGTACACCTCGCGCTTCGACCTCCCCCGGGCAAGCGCGTCCGCGATCTCCTTGGGCCGCTCCCCGCGCGCGAGCCGCCCGCGGATCTCCTCCTCCAGCGCCTGGTCATCCTGCGGCTGCGCCTCCTCCGCTCCCTGCACCACCACCACCACCTCCCCGCGGACCTCCCCGGAGAAGTGCCGCTCCAGCTCCGAGAGCGTGCCCCGCGCCAGCTCCTCGTGGATCTTGGTCAGCTCCCGCGCCACCAGCGCCGGCCGGTCGCCCAGGGCCCTGCGCAGCTCCGCCAGCGTCGCGGCGAGCCGCTGGGGCGACTCGTAGAACACCAGCTGGGCGCGCAGCTCCCGCAGCTCCTCCAGCATCTCCGCCCGGTGCGAGGCCTTCCGCGGGAGGAATCCCGCGAAGTGGAAGCGCCCCTCGGGAAAGCCGCTCACGCTCACCGCCGCCGTGGCGGCGCTGGCTCCGGGGACGGGGACCACCGGCACGCCCGCCGCCGCGCAGGCCCGGACCAGGGCGGCGCCGGGATCGCTGATGGCCGGCGTTCCCGCGTCGGTGATCAGCGCCAGCGACTCGCCCTCCGCCAGCCGGCGGAGAAGGGGGCCGATGCGCGCTCCCTCGTCGAAGGCGGGGAGCGCGTAGAGCGGCTTGCGCAGGCCGAGGTGCGCGAGCAGCTTCCCCGAATGGCGCGTGTCCTCCGCCACCACCCCCTGGCAGGCGGCGAGGACCTCGCGGGCCCGGGCGGTGAGATCGCCCAGGTTGCCGATGGGGGTGGCGACCACGTACAGCGCCACGGTCAGGCCGAGGTGTCGAAGGCGTTCGGGAAATGCGTCAGGGAGGGGCCCCGGGGCCCGTCCACCACCGCGATCACGTCGAAGCGCGCCGCCCGGGGAGGCCCGCGCCGGCGGGCCAGGAAGTCGCGCGCGGCGGCGATCACCCGGCGCTGCTTGCGCGCGTTCACCGTCTCCTCCGGTCCTCCGAAGGCGCTGGTCGCCCGGGTGCGCACCTCCACGAAGACCAGCAGGTCGCCCTTCTCCGCAATCACGTCGATCTCGCCCCGCGGGCAGCGGTGGTTGCGCCCGACGATGGTGTAGCCGCCCTCGCGGAGCAGCTTCACCGCCGCCTCCTCGCCGAGCGCGCCGAGGCGCAACCTGGGACCGGACACCGCTCCCCCTCAGGCCTGCAGCACCAGGTCGGCCGTGCCCGGCTCGGGCGTGGCGGCCACGCGGTGGATCACCTGGGTCTGGGTTCCGATGCCCTTGAGCATCTTTCCGATCAGGGCCCGCTTGGGCGCTTCCAGCACGCCGAAGGCGTCGTCCACCACCACCGGCAGCCGCTTGTATCCCGCCACCCGCTCCAGGAGGGTCAGGCGCAGGGCGGAGTAGACCAGGTCGCGCAACGCGGGCGGCAGGGTCATGTACCCGCCACTGCGGCCGTCGGCGGCGGAGAGCAGCAGCATCCCCTTCTCGTCCGGCTTGCCGGACACCACCCGCCGGTCGGTGAGCGCGCCCAGGTAGGCCGCCAGCCGGGGCGACATCTGCGACCAGAGCTCGTCGGCGCTGAGGTTGAGCAGCTCCGCGGCCCTCGAGACGAGGTGCTTGGGAACCTCGGGCTCGGGCAGCGCGGTCCCGTTCTTCCCCGTGGAGATGCCCATGGCGTGCTTCAGGTCCAGCTCGATCTCCCCCACGGGGCGGGAGAAGCCCGTCTGGTGCACCTGCTCCTCCAGCTTGGCCTTCTCCGCCTCCAGCAGCGGGAGCTCCACCGCCACCCGGGAGATCTCCGGCTCGGTCTTCAGCTTGGCCAGCTTCGCCGCCGCGGCGTCCCGCCGCTTCACCACCAGCTCGCGCTCCTTGAACACCGCCAGCAGATCCTGGGGAGCATCCACCTTGGCCGCCTTCATCGCCGCCTTGAGCGGCGCCTGCTCGGCCTCGTAGTCCTTCTTCAGCTTGATTTCCCGCTCCTTCAGCTCCTGCGCTTCGGCGGCCGCCTGCTTGTCGGCCTCGTCGCCCTCGATCCAGCGGAGCACCGCCACCAGCGGCGCCACCAGGGGCAGGAGCGCGGCCAGGGCGATGGGCGGCTTGCGCAGCAGCACCGCCACCACGTCGATGGCCACGCCCAGGGCCAGCCCGCCGAAGAACCAGGGGTTCTTCAGCACCGGCTCGGGCGGGGGCGGGACCGATTGCGCCGCCCGCTGCTTCTTCTTCACGATGTCGTTCATGGCATCGTCGCGCTTTTTCAGGTCGTCCTTGGCGCGCAGGGCCTTGGCGCTGAGGTCCTTGATCTCGGCCGGCGACCAGGCCGAGCGCTTCAGCTCCCCCTCCACCGTCTTCAGGTCCGCCTCGGCCGCCTTCAGCTTCTCGTCCAGCAGCTTGAGGTCGTGCAGCCGCTCGGCCACCTTGAAGAGCCGGTCCTGGGTGGCCTCGAACTGCCTGGTCATCTCCAGCTCTTCCTTGAGCGCTTTCACCCGGGGCTGGTCCACGTAGGCCTCGCTCGCCGCGGCAGCCGCCTTGTTCCGCAGCGAGGGAAGCTCGTTCACCTCCAGGATGAAGAAGCCGGTGTACGCGTCGGCGGCGGGCATGCCGCACTCCACGCGCAAGAACGAGTCGATCTCCAGCTGGTCCTCGGTGACCGGGTCGAACTTCCTCGCCTGGGGATCGAAGCGCAGGAGCTGCCGGGTGCCGCCCAGCTCCCGCAGCAGGCGGTAGGGGCTGCCGTCGCCGGAGAGCAGGCCCACGCCCACGCGGGTGGGGCCCGATCCGTCGGTCAGCCTCTTGGGATCCTCGGGCGCCGGGCAGACGGGAGCGGTGAGGGCGGCGCGGAAGGTCGGCGCCTTGGACACCACAGCCACGTACCCTGGTTTGAGCGAGAGCTGCCCGTCGGCCGGCAGGTCCTTCACCTTCTGGAACAGCAGCTCTGTGAGCTGCACGCTCTGCCCCTCCCCCCGCCGATGGTCTACTGGGTGGTCCCGCCTTCTTCGGCGCTCTTCAGCCGCGCCGCCTTGCCCTGCAGCTCGCGCAGGTAGAACAGCCGCGCGCGCTTCACCTTGCCGCTGCTGGTGACCTCGATGCGATCGATGCGCGGGGAGTAGAGGGGAAAGATCCGCTCCACGCCCACGCCGTAGCTCATCTTCCGCACGGTGAAGGTGGTGTTCACGTGGCCCCGCTTGCGGCGGATCACCACGCCCTCGAAGATCTGGATGCGCTCCTTGTCGCCTTCGCTGATCTTCGTGTGCACCCGCACGGTGTCGCCCACGCGGAACTCGGGGACCTGGCCCCGCACTTCCGGCTTCACGTTCCGCTGCTCCACCAGCTCGATCGCCTTCGCGCGCATCTTCGTACCCTCTTCCCTGATTACCGGTCGCCCAAAAAGGGATTCCCGTCAAGCCTTTTGCCGTGTGAGCAGATCGGGGCGGCGCTCGCGTGTGCGCGCCACCGCCTGCTCTTTTCGCCAACGCGCGATCTTCCCATGGTCTCCGGAGAGGAGCACCTCGGGAACCTTCAGCCCGCGGAACTCGGGCGGGCGCGTGTACTGGGGCCCTTCCAGCAGGCCTGGAGCGGAGAAGCTCTCCGCCTGTGTGGAAAGCTCGTTTCCCAGCACACCGGGGACCAGCCGGGCCACGGCCTCGATCACCGCCAGGGCGGCGATCTCCCCGCCGTTGAGGATGAAATCGCCCAGGGAGATCTCCTCGTCCACCCAGCCCAGCACCCGCTCGTCCACGCCCTCGTAACGGCCGCAGACCAGCACCAGCGCTCCCCGCTCCAGGAGCTCCTGCGCCTTGGCCTGCACGAACGGCTTCCCCTGGGGGGAGAGCAGCACCACCCGGGCCCCGGGCAGCCGCTTTCGGGCCGCCTCGATGGCCGCCACCAGCGGCTCGGGCTTCATCACCATCCCCGCCCCGCCTCCGTAGGGAACGTCGTCGGTGACCCGGTGCTTGCCCTCGGCATGGTCGCGGATGTCCGTCACCTCCACCCGCAACAGGCCCTTCTCCCGGGCCTTGCCCAGGATGCTCTCCTCGAGCGGAGCCCGGACCAGGCGGGGAAACAGGGTGAGGACCTCGATGGACAGCACCGCTCACTCCTCCAGGTCGAACAGGCCCGCCGGCGCGTCGACCACGATCCGCCGCGCCTCTGGCAGCACTTCCTTCACCAGGCCCAGCGGCACCAGCGCTCCGCCCGACAAGCGCAACAGATCCTGCGGCCCCGCTTCCTCCAGATCCTCCACCACCCCGTGCAGCTTGCCTTCCCCGTCCGACACCTCGTAGCCGATCAGGTCGACGGCGTAGATCTCGCCCTCTTCCAGCGCCGGCAGCTCGGCCCGGTCGACCCGCACTTCCTGCCCCCGCAGCCCCGCCGCCTGCTCGCGATCGCCGATCCCGCGCAGGGCCACCAGGTAGCCGAGATGGACCCTCTCCGCCCGGTCGACCTCGAACTGCCGCTCTCCCAGCCAGAGCCGCCGCACCCGCGAGAGCCCCTGGGAACCGGCGTTGTAGGGGGCGATGAGGATCCGCCCGCGCACGCCGTGCGCCCTCGCGACGCGGCCCACCGCGAGGAGATCCGGCACCTGCCGCCTACCGATTCGCCGGCGCCGGAGTCTTCTTCGCCAGCTTGATCAGCTGGGCCACGGTGGCGCTGGGCCGGGCGCCCATCTTCAGCCAGTGCTCCAGCCGGTCCTGCTTGATGTGGATGCGCGCCGGGCTGTAGTTCGGATCGTAGGTGCCGATCTCCTCGTTGAAGCGGCCGTCGCGCGGGTTCCGCGAGTCGGTCGCAACCACATGATAGAACGGCGATTTCTTGGCGCCTCGCCGGGCGAGGCGCAGCTTGACGGCCATTGACGTAGCTCCTTGAAAAGCGGGCTTGTTTACATGGCCAGGAGGCTCGCCGTCAAGCCTATCGCCAGGGCAGCCGGGCAAGCGCCCCTGCAGATCCATGGTAGATGGACTGGGACGATGAGGGACATGACGCGGGTGGAGGCCCAGGCGGAAGCCATCCGGCGCTGGGGACCAGGGGGGACGATCAGGTCCGTCTCCAGCCATGCGAGCAGGATCGAACGCGGCCGGCTGGCCCGCTACTGCTGCGTCGTGGGCAACGGCCTTGCCGGGACGCTCGATTCCATCGAGGGCCAGGGCAACACCTGGCGGGAAGCCTTCGACGACGCCCGCCAGCGCTGATCGCCTCAGTCTTCCCCCGCCTCCGCCGTGGCCTCCTCTGCGGAACCCTGGGCGGGAACCGGCGCATCGGGCGGGAGCACATACCATTGCCGGCCGAGCTGCTGGCGCTTGAGCAGGCCCTGCCGCTCCATCTCCTGCAGGAGCCGGCTGAAGGTGGAGAAGCCGGCCTCCCGCTCGTCGAAGTCGGGCTCATTGCGCACGATGGTTTCCTTGATCAGCGACGGATTGACCGGGCCGGTGGCGCGCGAGAGGAGGTTCTTCACCACCTCGTGCGCGATGGCGGGGATTTCCCCTCCGGGATGGGGAGCCCGGGGCTTCCGGGGCGCGCGATCGCCGTCGCGCGCGGGCGGCTTGGTCTTCCCCGGGGCCCTGAAATAGATGAACTCGTCGCAGGCCTTCACGAACAGGGGCGAGGTCGCCTCCTTCACCCCCAGCCCGATCAGCACCCGGTTGTTCTCCCGCAGCTTGTAGGCCAGGGGGCAGAAGTCGCTGTCGCCCGAGGCGATGGCGAAGGTGTCGATGTGCTCCCGGGCGTAGCAAAGCTCCAAAGCGTCGATCACCAGCCGCATGTCCGCGCCGTTCTTTCCCGCGCGCGTCGAGGGCGGCACGTCGATCAGCTCCACCCCGAAGTCGTGCAGCCGGCGGGGCGCATCGCGGAACCGCGACCAGTCGCAGTAGGCGCGGCGGAACACCACCTTTCCCTTCTCCAGCAGCCGGTCCATCGCCGGCTGCAGGTCGAAGGTGGCAGCGCTGATCCCGGTATTGGTGACCAGGTTCTCGAAATCGATGAACAGGGCGATCCGCCGCTCCTCGTCGCTGACCATCGTCAACCCCGGGGCGGGCTCACGTGCGGAGCACGGACTTGAGCGTTGCGCCCAGCTCGTGCGGGCCGGAGGCGATGTGCACCCCGGCCTCGCGCAGGGCCCTGAACTTGTCCTGCGCGGTCCCCTTCCCCCCGGAGATGATGGCCCCGGCGTGCCCCATCCGCTTGCCCGGCGGGGCGGTGGCCCCGGCGATGAAGCCCACCACCGGCTTCTTGTAGTTGGCCTTGATCCAGGCGGCGGCGTCCTCCTCCTCCCCGCCGCCGATCTCGCCGATGAGGATCACCGCGTCGGTCTCCGGGTCCTGGGCGAAGAGCTTCAGGCAGTCGACGAAGTTGAGCCCGTGCACCGGGTCGCCGCCGATGCCCACCGCCGTGCTCTGGCCCATCCCCAGCATGGTCACCTGGTGCACCGCCTCGTAGGTGAGGGTGCCGGAGCGGGAGACGATGCCCACCCGCCCCTTGCGGTGGATGTGCCCGGGCATGATCCCGATCTTGCACTCGCCGGGGGTGATGATGCCGGGGCAGTTGGGGCCGATCAGCCGGGTGGCCGAGCCGGCCGTCGCCCGCCTCACCTTCACCATGTCGTTGACCGGGATTCCCTCGGTGATGCAGACCACCAGCGGGAGCCCGGCATCCACCGCCTCGAGGATGGAGTCGGCGGCGAAGGGCGGGGGGACGAAGATCACGCTGGCGTTGGCCCGCGTCTCCTTCACCGCCTGCCGCAGGGTGTCGAACACCGGCACCTTGTCCTCGAACTTCTGCCCGCCCTTTCCCGGCGTCACCCCCGCCACCAGGCTGGTGCCGTAGGCGAGCATCTGGCGGGAGTGGAAGGACCCGGCGCTGCCGGTGATGCCCTGGCACACCACGCGGGTGTCCTTGTTGACGAGGATGCTCATGCGCGTTCTCCGGTATCGGTGAACCTGCCCAGGTCGGCGGGATCGGGGTAGCCCAGCTCGCGGTGCAGCCGCGCGGCGATGCTCTCCCCTTCCCCTCCGTCGGCCCGGCGATAGACCCAGCCGATGGGAAAGAGATGGCGGGCGCCCTTGTCCGGGGTGATCACCCGCACGGCCGGGCCCAGGGCGTGCCCCGGCACCCACTCGCCGGCGAAGTTCCGCACCAGCACCTCGCCCAGCCAGCAGCCCAGCGCGTCGCGGTACTCGGGGTGCCCGGAAAGGCGCACCGCCAGGTCGTCGGCGTAGCGGAGCTCGTCGCGGGCGAAAGTGAGGGCGATGCCGTGCTCGCGCAGGACGCGGACGAAGTGCTCCGCGCTGTCGCGGAAGTCCGCCGCCCCGGGCTTGCCCAGGAGGTTGCGGAAGATGGCCGAGACGACGCCCACCGCGCTCAGGCCTTGCCGGCGGCCGCCACCGCCTTGCGCGCGGCGTCGCCCAGGTCGTCGGCCGGGGTGATGGCCAGCCCGCTGCCGGCGAGCAGCGCTTTGCCCTGCTCGACGTTGGTGCCCTCCAGGCGGACCACCAGGGGCACCTTGA
>DATKAG010000268.1:0-8062 GCA_035498355.1 Myxococcales bacterium
GATCCTCGCCCGGCAAGCCGGGCGGGGGCCAGAAGCAGGTGGTGGCGGCGGCGGTGATGGTGATGCCCCGCTCCTGCTCCTGCTCCATCCAGTCCATGACGGCGGTGCCCTCGTGGACCTCGCCGATCTTGTAGCTGACCCCGGTGTAGAAGAGGATCCGCTCGGTGGTCGTGGTCTTGCCCGCATCGATGTGCGCCATGATGCCGATGTTCCGGCAGCGCTCGAGCGGAAACGTGCGGGCCACGGCGAATAACCTCGTCAAGACGGGCGCTTGCACGCCCAGGGACCGGATGAACGACTGCCTGGGAAAGAACGGTCTTTCTCAGCGGGACGCGGGTGTTTACACAGCGCGGGACGCCGCGTCAAGTCTCTGGCCGTGCTAGGTTTCCCCCATGGATCCGGCCCTGCGGCTCGATGCCGCGCTGGAGAACGCGAGGAGGTTCTTCCTGGGTCAGGCCGACGTGCAGAAGGCCTTGCGCAAGCTCGCCCGCCTGCTCGATGAGGAGGGCATCCCGTACGCGATCGCCGGGGCGATGGCCCTCAACGCGTACGGCTATCAGCGCGTCACCGTCGACGTCGACGTGCTGCTCACCCGGGAGGGCTTGAAGTCGTTCCAGGCGAGGCACCTGGGGCGGGGATACGTGGAGAGGGCCCCCAAGGGCCGCGCCATGCGCGATACGGAGAACGGGGTCAACATCGACGTGTTGATCGCGGGCGAGTTTCCCGGCGACGGGAAGAAGAAGCCGGTCGCCTTTCCGGACCCGGCGATCGCGGTGCGAGCGGGCGGCGTCGCGCTACTGCCTTTGGAGAAGCTGGTCGAGCTGAAGCTGGCTTCGGGGCTGTCCGCGCCGCACCGGCTGAAGGATCTGGCCGACGTGCTGGAGTTGATCAGGGCTGCGCGGCTGCCCGCGGGCCTCGGGGAGCGGCTGGACGGTTCCGTGCGGGAGAAATATCGCGAGCTGTGGGAGGCCGCGAAGGCAGCTCCCGAGGAGTAACGTTCCGGCTCGTGCCTCCGCACGAGCCGGTGTCTACCAGCGGTAGTGCGCGAACGCCTTGTTCGCCTCGGCCATCTTGTGCGTGTCTTCCCGCTTCTTCACCGCGTTGCCGCGGTTGTTGGCGGCGTCCATCAGCTCGGCGGCGAGCTTCTGGTCCATGGTCTTCTCGCCCCGCTCCTTGGCGTACTCGATCAGCCAGCGCATGGCGAGGGCGACGCGCCGCTCCTGGCGCACTTCCACCGGCACCTGGTAGGTGGCCCCGCCCACCCGGCGGCTCTTCACCTCCAGCACCGGCTTGACGTTGTCCAGGGCCTTCTTGAAGGTCTTCAAAGGATCGTCGTTGGTGCGCTGCTGCACCAGGTCGAGGGCGCGGTAGGCCACGCGCTCGGCGACGGCCTTCTCGCCCTTGCGCATCATGTCGTTGATGAACTTGGCGAGCAGGCGGTCCTGGAACTTGGGGTCGGGGAGGATGCGGCGCTTGGCGACTTCACGGCGGCGAGGCATTTCGTCTGATCCTTAGCTCGGGCGCTTGGCGCCGTACTTGGAGCGGCCCTGCTTGCGGCCGGCGACGCCCACCGAGTCGAGGGTGCCGCGGATGATGTGGTAGCGCACGCCGGGGAGGTCCTTGACGCGGCCGCCGCGGATCATCACCACCGAGTGCTCCTGCAGGTTGTGGCCGACGCCGGGGATGTAGCTGGTCACCTCCATGCCGTTGGTCAGCCGGACGCGGGCCACCTTGCGCAGCGCGGAGTTCGGCTTCTTCGGTGTGGTGGTGTAGACGCGGGTGCACACGCCGCGCTTCTGCGGGCAGCGGGTCATGGCGGGCGCCTTGCCCTTGTAGATGACCTTCTCCCGCCCCTTGCGGATGAGCTGGCTGATCGTCGGCATCTTCCCTTTCAACACGACCGCCGCCTCGATTGCTGCCCGGCGGCGGCAGGAAAAACAGGGTCTTGTCCCCGAAAAGAGGGGCGCATCATACTGACGAAGGACCCCCTGTCAAGCCGCAGTCCTGGCCGGGCGCTTTGCTTGGCTGCCTGCTCGCCCTCGGGCATGCTGGGACGTGGTGCACGAAAAAAACCGCATGACCTTGCTCGACTGCGTCGGGCTGGGCATCAACGGCATCATCGGCACCGGGATCTTCCTGCTTCCCGCCAAGGTGTTCCGCAACGCCGGGGGATTCTCCTGGGCCGCCTGGCTGGCCATCGGCGGCGTCTGCCTGCTGGTGGGCCTCTGCTTCTGCGAGGCCTCGGGGCGGGCGGACCGGAACGGCGGACCCTACCTCTACGCCCGGGACGCTTTCGGCCGCTGGATCGGCGTCGGTGTGGGCTGGATGGCGCTGGCCGCCAACCTCTTCGCCTACGGGGCGGTAGCCAGGGGATTCGGCCGCAACCTCTCCTTCCTCTTGCCCGCGCTGAACGACAAGGGGCCGCAGATCGCGTTGGCGGTCCTGGTGATCGCCGGCCTCGCCGCCCTCAACTGGATGGGCGTGCGCCCCGGAGCCCTGGCCAGCGACTTCTTCAGCGGGGCCAAGCTCGTCCCCATCCTTCTCTTCGTCGCCCTCGGCCTCTTCTTCGTGGACTGGCACCGCCTTTCCCTGCCGCCGCCCGGGGGCGCGACCAGGCTCGAGGCCCTCAAGCTGGGCGGCTTCGCGGCGCTCTTCGCCTGCACCGGGTTCGAGTACGTGCCGGTCACCGCCGGGGAGACGGAGAACGCCCGGCGCAACGTCCCCCTCGCCCTCTTCTTCTCCCTGCTCTTCTCCGTGCTGCTCTACGCGCTGGTGCAGGTGGTGTTCATGGGCACCCATCCCGACCCGGCCACCGCGGACAAGCCGCTGGCGGAGGCGGCCTTCGCCTTCGCCGGGCCCTGGGCGGGCCGCTTCGTCGCCCTGGGCTCGGTGATCTCCTCCTTCGGCTACCTCACCGCCGTCGCCCTGGTCACCCCGCGCTATCTCTCCGCCCTGGGCGAGAACGGCGAGCTGCCCCCGATCTTCGCCCGCACCAGCCAGAGATACCGCACGCCCACCGTCGCCATCGCGGTCACCGCCGCCATCTGCGCGGGGCTGGCGATGTTCGCCGATTTCGACCGGCTCTCCGACCTGAACAACGCGGCGGTGTTCGCCCAGTACGTGCCCACCTGCCTGGCCATCCCCGTGCTCCGGCGGATGCGCGGGCCCAGCGCCTTCCGCCTCCCCTTCGGCGCCGCGATCCCCGTGCTCGCCACCCTGGGCTGCATCCTCTTTCTCAACGGGATCAGCAAGGACGACGCCATCTTCTCCTTGGGCACCCTCGCCCTGGGGCTCCTTTTGCACGCGCTCTGGCGGCTCTTCGGGCGCAGCGGCGCCGTGCTGGAGGGCCACGGTTGATCGCGCTTCTCGCCCTTCTCCTCGCCGCCGCCCCGGACGCGAACCTCTCGCTCTTGCGGCCCGCCAGCGGGAGCGACGGCCTTCTGGGCGTGGAGGGCGCGCGCCCTCCCGGGGACCTGGGCGAGGCGCTGCAGCTCCAGATCGGGTTCGACGGCGGCTACAAGCCGGTGCGCCTGGGGCCCGCGGCCAAGGTGGACTCGCGGCTGGGCGGCTGGGTGCAGCTGGCGGCGCCGCTCAGCCGGCAGCTCTCCTTCTTCGCCCTGCTGCCCATGAGCGTGAGCCAGAGCGGCGACATCTCCGCCCTGGGCGCCACCGCGCCGGCCTTCGGCTTCACCGTGGGCGACGTGCGGATCGGCGCCCGCCACGGGTTTCTCTCCGGGGACCTCGACCTGGCAGGCCTCCTGGCCCTGGAGGTCGACACCGCGGCCAGCCAGTCGCTCACCGGCGACGGGCGGATCGCCGGCGAGGCCCTGATCTCCGCGGGGCGGCGGCGGGGCCAGCTCGAGCTCCTGGGCAACCTCTACCTGCGCCTGCGCGCGCCCCGGGACGTGGGCCCGGTGAAGGTGGGCAACGAGATCGGCCTGCGGGGAGGCGCCGCCTGGTGGCTCTCCACCCGCTCGCGCCTGTACGGCGAGCTGGAGGTGCAGGCGTCGCTGCGCCAGTTCTCCCAGCAGGCCATTCCCGCCGAGTGGCGCGTCGGCGGCACCCTCTGCCCCACCTCGGTCATCGCCGTGGACCTGGCGGGCGGCACCAGGCTGGACGACGGCCTGGGGGCGCCCTCGCTGCGCGGGGCCGTCGCCCTGCGCTACGCGCCCTCCTTCTGCAATCCGCCGGCGCCCAAGGGCGGGCCTGAGCCGGGGATGCAGGAGCTCCTGGCCGAGCTCGCCCGGCAGCGCGCCGCGCGGGAGAAGGCGGAGGCGGAGGGCCGGGTGCAGGGGCTCGTCACCCCCAGCGAGCAGAGCGCCCGCGAGGAGCTGGTGCGCTCGGAGGCGCGGGAGCTGCTCCCGCCCTCGGAGAAGAAGGGGAAGGAGCGGGCGGGGACCTACGTGGAGGAGGACAACCGCGACAGCGACGGGGACGGCGTCCCGGACCGGCTGGACAACTGCCCGCGGGAGAAGGGGCCGGCGGACAACCACGGCTGCCCGCGGGCCGACAAGCAGGTGGTGGCGGTGCAGGAGGAGCGGATCCAGATCCTGGAGAAGGTCTACTTCCAGTCGGAGCGCAGCGCCATCGCGCAGCGCTCGTCCCGGCTGATCTCGCAGATCGCCGGGGTGCTGAAGTCGCACCCCGAGATCGTCCTGCTGGAGGTGCAGGGCCACACCGACAGCCGCGGGTCCCGGCAGATGAACGACTCGCTCTCCCAGGCCCGGGCGAAGGCGGTGGTGGCGGCCCTGGTGCGCCGGGGCATCGATCCCCGCCGCCTGACGGCCCGCGGCTACGGGCCCTCGCGGCCCGTGGCCGCCAACGACACCAGGGCTGGCCGGGAGAAGAACCGCCGCGTCGAGTTCCGGGTGATCAAGCGGCGCATCGCGGGCGAGGACGTCGACGTCGAGCGGTGACGCGAACGGTTGACGTTGACGTGAGCGTTGACGTGGGGGTGGACGTCGACGGGTTCCCTCAGCGATCCTCGTGTCCGTCGTGGTCGTCGTCGCCGAAGGCCTTGAAGGAGCCCTGGATGTTGTTCTCGATCCGGGAGCGGTTGGCTTCCTCGCGCGGATCGAGGCGCGAGCCGCCCGAGGTGAACCAGGTGGCGACGTCCACGATCAAGGTGAGGTTGCTGCTCTCGCCCACCACGGGTTGCCCTCCAGCTCCTGCTCGACGGTGACCCCGCTGGTGAAGGTGAAGGGAGCGCCGTCGATGGTGCCGTCGGCGATGATCGAGGCCTGGGCGGCGATCATGTCCTGAAGCTGGCGTTCGCGGTGGAACCGGCGCGCACGCTCAAGGACATGTTCGGCCCGCAGCCCGCGACCGAGGCGGCGAGAATCCCCGCGGCAAGTGTCTTCAACGTCGATTCCATGTCTGCCCCTCCGGTTCGTGTCGACCATGGGGAGAGACACCCGCCCGCCGCGGCGCGGGACAAGAAGCTCATGAACTCCGGTGGGTTCTGTGCGCCTTTCCGGCCACGGGGACGTGCCCCGGGGGCAAGGGCGCAAAAGGGCTCAGCTTCGGCGGAGGATCTCCGCCAGCTCCCGCATGGCGCGGAAGCGGAGCACCCCGCGCGGCACTCGCAGCTCGTCGCGGGCGTGCAGGCAGACGGTGGTGGCGCCGGAGCGGGCCCGGGCGATGGTTCCCGCCGCCATCAGGCCCCGCTGCTGCGCGGCTTCCGGACCCTCGCCGATGGCGACGATGACGAACCGCGACCGGACGCGCTCGGCCAGCTCGCCCAGCTCGTTGGCGTCGGGAGCGACGGCGGGCCGCAGCACCTCGTGGCCGCAGGCGCGCAAGAGGCAGGCGATGATCTCGGAAGCGAAGTCCTCGGGGATGCCCACCTCCACCAGGAGCGCGGGGAAGGCGTTCCGGGTGGGCTCGGGGACGATGAAGGGCAGGCGCGAGAGCAGGTCGACCACGAAGCGCGCCGGCGCCACCCGGGCCGCCGGCCGGACCCGGTCGTCGAGCAGCCCCTCCAGCGGGGCGCCGGCCAGCACCTGCTCGAGCAGGTAGACCACGCAGCCGGCGACGTCGCCCTCCTCCACTGCCGCGTCGAACTGCACCGGAGCCTTGGCGCCGCTGCGCAGGTAGTCGATCACGTCGCTGGGGGCGAAGCGCTGGCTGTTCTTCCGGGTGGAGCGCAAGGAGCGGATCTCGCCCGCGGCGGTGAGCCGCTTCACGGTCACCTGGGCCACCCCGAGGATGTGCGCCACCTGCCGGGCGGAGAAGGAGGTGCTGGCGGCGGAGACGGCGATGCCCCCGGGAGCGACGGCATGGCCATTGTCCTGGTGGTCGCTCACGTCCTCGACCACGCCCGCCATCCGCACCACGTGGCCGCGCTCGTCCACCAGCACCCGGCCGGTGGAGCGCACCCGGCGGACGCTGCCATCGGGGCGATCGATGCGGAACTCGCAGACCGTGCGGTCGCGCTCGCGCAAGGCGCGCGCGAGCCATTCCACCACGGCCGGACGGTCCTCGGGGTGCACCCGCTCGAGGAAATAGTCCTTGGAGAGGTCGACGCCCGGACGCTGGCCGAAGAGCTGGTACGTCCAGGGGGTCCATTCCACCCGGCCCGACGCGATGTCCCAATTCCAGGCGCCGATCTCGGCGGCGTCGACGGCCAGGTGGACCGGGTCCTGGACCTCGGTCTGGCCCGCGGGGGCGGCTTCGGAGGTGGAACCTTCGTCGCGCACGGGGGGAAGCACTCTTACCTTGTCCTACCCCTGCCGGGCAAGCGGCCTATTGTTTCTTTGCGGAAACATCAGTACAGACCGCGGTCCGCCGGGGCATGGGCATTGCACTTGCCCCGGCCGGGAGGGAAGCGATGACGTTCCGCGCACGGGAGCCGTACGGCCTGCTGGTGGCGGAGTTGGCCCGCCGCGCGGCGGAGAGCGACTGCGCCTTGCGCGCCTCCATCGCCATGCGCCGCGTGCGCCACCGCGCGGTGAACGCCATCTTTGCGCGCGTGATCCCGCAGTCCGCGCAGGCTCCGCGCACGCGCGCCTGGCTGGCGGACACCCTGGCGAGCTGACCTCGAAGCGCCGGCGGCAGCGAGCCTCGCGCCCCGCTGCCGCCGACCGTTCTGACCTCGGTCTGTTGTCCCTTCGCGCTACTCTTCCGCGGCCATCGCCGGCGGAGGGGTCTCCGCGCCCGAGGCGATGGCCAACGCCTCTTCTGCCGCCTCCACCTCGTCCACCGGCGTCTCCACCTCGATGTCGAGGTGCTTGTACGCGGTGAGCCCGGTGCCGGCGGGGATCAGGCGGCCCATGATCACGTTCTCCTTCAGGCCGCGCAGGTAGTCGACCCGCCCGGAGATGGCCGCCTCGGTGAGCACCTTGGTGGTCTCCTGGAAGGAGGAGGCGGAGATGAACGACTCGGTGGAGAGCGAGGCCTTGGTGATGCCCAGCAAGAGCGGCTCACCCACCGCTGGATTGCCGCCCGCCGCCCGCACCCGCTCGTTCTCCTGGTCGAACATCTGCCGCTCCACCTGCTCGTCGACCAGGAAGTTGGTGTCCCCCACCTCCTGGACGCGCACCCGGCGGAGCATCTGCCGCACGATGGTCTCGATGTGCTTGTCGTTGATCTTCACGCCCTGGAGCCGGTAGACCTCCTGCACCTCGTCCACCATGTAGCGGGCCAGCTCCTTCTCCCCCAGCACCTTGAGGATGTCGTGGGGGTTGGCCGCCCCGTCCATCAGCGGGTCGCCGGCCTTCACCCGGTCGCCGGCGTGCACGTTGATGTGCTTGCCCTTGGCAATCAGGTACTCCTTGGCCAGGTCGGTGCGCAGCTTGCCGTCGATCTCCGGGGTGACCACCACCTTGCGCTTGCCCTTGGTGTCCTTGCCGAAGCTGACCACCCCGTCGATCTCGGCGATGACCGCGTGCTCCTTGGGCTTGCGGGCCTCGAACAGCTCGGCCACGCGCGGAAGACCGCCGGTGATGTCCTTGGTCTTGGCCGTCTCGCGCGGGATGCGCGCGATGATCTCGCCGGCCTCGAGGTTGTCGCCGTCGTTCACGGTGATGTTCGCGCCCACCGGCAGCATGTAGCGCGCCGGCTG
>DATKAG010000269.1:0-10390 GCA_035498355.1 Myxococcales bacterium
TGCGTCGTTGCCTGACCATCCATGATATGTCCGGATAGCGATGCGGTGTGAATGGGACTACACCCTGGCGCTGAAGCCGAAGCCTTCGGGCGCCAGGGCGCTTCGCTGTACCGTCGGTTTGCGCGCCTACTGCGCCGGCCAGAGCGACTTACCCGAGGCGTCCTTGACCGAGCTCGCCCACTGCGCCTCGATCTGCTTGACCATGTTGTCGGGCATCGGGACATAGTCGAGCTCGAGCGCCATCTTGTCGCCGTTCTTGTATGCCCAGTCAAAGAACTTCAGCACCTCGGCCGCCTGCTGCGGCTTTTCGGGCATGCGATACATGAGGATATACGTGGCGCCCGCGATCGGCCAAGCGTCTGCCCCAGTTCCCTGGGTCGGATGCACGTAGTTGCCATCCGCACCCCACCCAGCCGCTGCGGCCGAGACCGTCTTTTCGGTCGGCTCAACGAACTTCCCTGCAGCGTTCTGCATCTGCACGTGGGCCAGCTTGTTCTGCTTCGCGTACGCGGACTCGACGTAGCCGATGGAACCCGGCAGGCGCTGCACGAAGGCCGAGACCCCTTCATTGCCCTTCCCACCCAGGCCTACGGGCCACTGAACGGTTGTGCCCTCACCGATCTTGTCCTTCCACTCCGTGCTGACCTTCGCGAGGTAGTTCGTGAAGATCGCCGTCGTGCCGGAGCCGTCCGCACGGCGCACCACGCCGATGTCCGTGCCCGGCAACGTCACGCCCGGGTTCAAGTCAGCGATCGCCTTGTCGTTCCATTTCGTGATCTTGCCGGAATAGATGTCGGCGAGCACCGGACCGGTGAGCTTGAGCTGGCCCGGACCCACGCCCGGCAGGTTGACGACCGGCACGACGCCGCCGAACACCGTCGGAAACTGGATCATCCCGTCCTTCTCGAGCTCGGCCTTCGTGAGCGGAGCATCGCTCGCCCCGAAGTCGACGGTCTTCGCCCGGACCTGGCGGATGCCGCCCGACGAGCCGATCGACTGATAGTTCATCCGGTTGCCGGTCGCCTTCTGATACGCGTCGGCCCATTTCGAGTAGATGGGGTTGGGGAACGACGCGCCGGCTCCGGTAATTTCTGCCGCGACGGCAGCAGTGGCGATGGCCGCCGACCCGAGCAGGACGGCAACTGATGCGAGCGCCTTTCGGCTCTTGGACATGTGAATCTCCTCAGGATATGCGCCCCGGAAAGGTCAAGGGCCAAGTTATCGATGAGGAGTTTACGGGTGAAGTGTGACACTCCGGTTACAGGTCGGCGTCCCGGCAGGCATGTGCGCCAGACTCCGGACTGTGTCGTTCCACCTGAAGGAGATGGCGAGCGCGGGCTTGGTTCGATAGCGTCAAGCCGGACGCTTCGTCATCTATTCGGCGGACTTCGAGCGGGTGCGGGCCCTGCTCGGCTTTCTCACCGAGAACTGCTGCGGGGGCGAGCCCTCCGAAATGCCGGCGGTCGCCGTCACGGACGTCGCGGCGCCCGCGTTAGCCAACTCGACCAGCGTGATTCCGCTGCGCGCGCGCAAACGCGCGGGCCGATTGATCAACAAGGAAACCACCGCGTCGAAGCGCAACGTTCTTTTCCTCTGCACCGGGAACTCTGCGGGCAGCGGACCGGGACGGCCGGGACGCACTGGGGTCAACGACCCATGAGAATGTCCTCGGCCCAGGAGAGCGCCGCCATCACCGCCGGGAAACCGATCGTTGCAGCGGTCAGCATGACGGCGTGATGAATCTCTTCGCGCGTCGCGCCGGCGGCCAGCGCCCGGCGCACGTGGCTGTGGACCGCCCCTTCGGAGCGAACGGCCGCCGCGGATGCAAGCTGGATGAGGTGCCCCATCTTCGGATCTATCGGCCCGTCGTCACGGACGGACTTGCCGATCGCCTCCCACGCAGCGAACAGGCTCGGGTAGAGCTTCTTGAACTTCAGGTAGTGCTTTGGCGGCTTGCTCATTTTGCCCATGCCTCCTCCCCTCCCACGAACAAGGACTACGCGGCCGCCTTCGCTGCGCGCTCGACGATCCCGGCGAGCTCGCTGGCGATGGCGCCGACTTCCTTCGCGTCCTCGCCCTCGACCATGACGCGAAGCAACGGCTCGGTGCCCGACGGTCGCAGCAAGAGCCGCCCGCGCGACCCGAGCCTGCGTTCGGCGGCAACTCGCGCCGCGCCGATCAGCGGATTGCCCTGCCAGTCGAACCCGCGCGCGACTTTGACGTTTACGAGCTTCTGCGGATAAAGGCGCAACGCGCCGGCCGCCTCGGCGAGCGACTTCTCGGCGCGCCGCAGGGCAGCGAGCACCTGCAAGGCGGAGACGATTGCGTCGCCGGTCGTGTGCTTGTCGAGGCAGAGAATGTGCCCGGAGTTCTCGCCGCCCAGTTCCCACCCTTTTTCCTGCAGCATCTCGAGCACATAGCGGTCCCCGACCCGAGCGCGCCCGAACGGCACGCCCAGCTCGGCCAGCGCGCGCTCCAGCGCCAGGTTTGTCATCAGGGTGCCGGCCACGCCCTTGAGCCCGCCGTGCCGCAGCCGATCCTGCGCAATGACATAAAGCAGCTGATCGCCGTCGTACGTGCGCCCTGCACCGTCCGCCATGAGCAATCGATCGCCGTCGCCATCCAGCGCGACGCCAAGATCGGCCTTGTGCGTCCTGACGGCGTCGCTGAGCGATGCCGGATGCGTCGCGCCGACTTTCTCGTTGATGTTGAGACCGTTCGGCGAGACGCCGATCGGGAACACCTCCGCGCCGAGCTCGTGGAACACGGGAGGCGCGACGTGATAGCCGGCGCCGTGCGCGGCGTCGACCACGATACGCAATCCGCGCAGGTCGAGCGCGCTCGGAAATGTGCTCTTGCAAAACTCGATGTACCGGCCGGCGGCATCATCGAGCCGCTTCGCCCGGCCGAGATCCGCGGCCGAACGGCACGCGAGCTGCCCGTCCATCGCCGCCTCGATCTCCGCCTCGTCGCCCTCCTCCAGCTCGACGCGCTCGCTCCGGGCCCGCCGGCGCTGGGCGTCCAGGGAGAGGTTCATGGCGATGCGGTACGTCCAGGTGAAGAACGAGGAGTCGCCCTTGAAGGAAGGCAAGTACCGGTGGACCCTGACGAATGTCTCCTGTGCGATGTCCATGGCCTCGTCCGGATCCCGGGTCATGCCGAGGGCGAGCTGGACCACCCGCCGCTGGTAGCGCTCCACCAGCTTGCGGAAGGCCTGCCCGTCGCCGCGCTGAGCCGCCTTGACCAGCGCCCGGTCGTCGCCCGCCTCCTTCGGACCCTCGCTCATTCGGACGCCTTGGAGTGGAGCAAATTCACGGCGATTCGGGGTGGGCCGGCAACCTACCAAAAAGGGACGATCGGCGGGCCCGGGGCTCGGCGGGAATCCTGAAAGGGGCAACCTTGTCCTAGAGTTGGCATGATGCGTTTCTGACGCCCTCGGACCAAGAGAGACTCGCCCGGATGCAGCTTCAGCAGAACATCCCCACGCTGGGCGGACTTGCCGAGGCCCCGGGGCGGTCACGGCGGGAGCAGCTTGCCCTGGACGGGGAGCAGGCGCGGCGGGAGATCGCCGCCCTCCTCCAGCGGGCGCGGAAGAGGGCCCTTCTGCTGGCCGCGGCGCGCGCCCTCGCCCTGCTCCTGGCCGGGCTCTCGCTCGCCCTGCTCTGCGGAGCGCTGATCGCCAGCGTGGACGGGGCCCTTTTCGCCCGCATCGTCGCCGGCTTCCTCGCGGCTGCCGCCGCCGGCCTGGTGGTCTGGTTCTCCCTGCGCTCCCCCTTGCAGCGGGGGGCCGCGCGCGACCCGCGCCTGATCGCCCGGCTGATCGGCGGCCCCTCCGAGCTCCTGAGCAGCGTGGAGCTCTCCCGAGAGGACCCGAGCGGCGTCTCCACCGAGCTGCTCTCGCTCCTGCACCTGCGCGCCGCCGCCTCCGCGAAGAAGATCGACCTCGCGCGCGCCCTGCCCGGATCGTCCCTGCGCGGCCCTTTCCTCGTCCTCGCCGCCAGCGGGCTCGTCTGGCTGCTGGCCGCCTCCTTCGCTCCCCGCTACATCTCCCACGGGCTGGCCCGCCTCTGGCGCGGGGACAGCGGGGCCCCGCCGGTGGAGCTCTCGCCCATCGCCGGCGATCTCTCCATCACCTACCTGTATCCCTCGTACACCGGGCTGCCTCCGCGCACCGAGGAGGGGACGGCCGGGGACTTGCGTGCGCCCCGCGGCACCGAGGTGCGGCTCCTGGCGCGGGCCGATCGCGATCTCGCCCAGGCCTTCGCGGTGGTCAACGGGGCGGCGCTGAAGCTGGAGGCCAGCGGGCCCGGGCGCCGGCAGCTCTCGGGCACCCTCCAGCTCAGCCAGCCGGGGCAATGGAGCCTGCGCTTCACCGATTCCCGGGGGCGGGTGCTGGCCGAGGGGCCCTCTCGGCCCATCGAGATCGTCGCGGACCAGCCGCCGCAGGCCACCATCGACGCTCCCAGGCAGGCGGTGCTGGAGGTGGATCCGCAGGGCAAGGTGCCCATCGCCTGGTCAGCGGCCGACGACTACGGCCTCACCCAGGTGACCCTGGTCTGGCAGCGCGCCGGGGCCAAGGAGGAGCGGGTGACGCTGCAGGCCCCCTCCTCCCCCGCCAAGCGGCTGCGCGGCGCGTACACCTGGGAGCTCGCGCCCCTGCGGCTGCGCCCCGGCGACCGGGTCAGCTATCACCTGGAGGCGAAGGACAACGACGCGGTGGACGGGCCGCAGCGCGGGCTCTCCGCCAGCCAGGCGATCAAGGTCTTCTCGGCGGCCGAGCACAGCCGCGAGTCGCTCATCCGGGCGCAGGCGCTCTGGGAGCGGCTGGTGGCGCTCCTGGGCGATCGCCTGGAGGAGAAACCCCCGCCCACCGACGAGGACGCCTTGGGGAGCTGGTACATGCAGACGGCGCAGCGGGACCGGGACGCGCGCGCCCTCTCCCAGGAGCTGTATTCGGCGGGCAGCGAGCTGCTCAAGGACAAGCTCTCCCCCAAGGCGCTGGGGCGGGCCCTGCGCTACGTCTCCACCAGCCTGGGGCCGGCCGTGCACCGCACCAGCCTCGCCCGCGCGCCCCTCTCCCGCGGCGTGGAGGGGCGGGAGGGGGCGGTGCGCAGCTTCTCCTCCGCCCTGCGCGGCGAGGTCCGCGAGGAGGAGAAGGACGTCCTCTACCTCCAGGATCTGCTCGACCGGGCCCGGCTGGACGCCATGCAGGAGCTGGGCAAGGAGCTGGCGGCCTCGCGGCGCGAGCTCGGCCGGCTGGCGGAGAAGCTGCGCAAGGCGGAGGACGAGGAGACGCGCCGCGAACTGCTCTCCGAGGTGGAGCGGCTGCGGGAGCGGATCCAGGACCTGATGTCGCGCATGGCCGAGCTGGCCAAGGGGATCCAGGACGAGCACTTGAACCGCGAGGCGGCCGAGTCGATGGAGAAGGAGCAGGACCTGCTCGGGCAGCTCTCGGACATCCAGAAGAAGCTGCAGAGCGGGAAGATCGACGAGGCCCTCAAGCAGCTCGACCGGCTCTCCCAGCAGCTGGAGAAGCTGGAGCGGGACCTGCAGCAGCGGGCCGGGCAGCAGCAGTCGGGGCAGTACGCGCAGGAGGCGAAGGCGCTGCGCGAGGCCGCCGACCAGCTCAAGGACCTGCAGGCGAAGGAGCAGGATCTGGAGAAGCGCACCGCCGGCCTGCGCCGGGAGATGCGCTCCCAGGCGCAGAAGCGCTTCGAGCAGAAGGGCGGCAAGCAGCTGGCGGCTGAGCTGCAGCGCAAGGCGGAGGCGGCGCGCAAGGCCATCGCCCAGATCGACCCGAAGGTGGCCGAGCACCTGGGGCTGGAGGACACCCTGGACATGGCGCAGGGGCGGGCCTCCGATCTCTCCCGCGCCCTGGAGACCGGCGACTTCGACGAGGCGCTCGACCTGGCGGAGCGTGCCGAGCGGGCGGTGGAGACGCTGCAGGGCCGGCTGACGATGGAGGACCAGGTGGCGCAGCGCTATCCCGGCTTCTCCCGCGATCCGGCGGGCGTGCGCCGCAGCCTGCGCGCCTCCGGCGAGGCGCAGCAGCCGCTCCAGGAAATCGTCCAGCGCCTCTCCGACGCCCTGCCCCGTGAAGGCCAGGGGATGTCGCAGGAGCAGGTGCAGCGGCTGCGGCAGCAAGGGCAGGAGCAGGGCAGGCTGAAGGATCAGCTCTCCAGGCTGCGCGATCAGCTGGGCGAGGTGGGCAAGAAGGTGCCCATCTTCGGTCCCCAGCACGAGCAGATGTTGCAGCAGGCGCAGGAGGGGATGAGCGGCGCGGAGCAGCGGCTCCACCGCGCCGAGCCGCGGGGCGCGCAGGCGGGGGAGCAGCAGGCCATCGAGAAGCTGGCCCAGTTCCAGGACGCGATGGAGAAGATGGCCAAGCAGGCCGGCAAGGGCTCGGGGCAAGGGGGCATGCCCATGCCCTGGGGCGAGCCTTCCCAGGAGAACGGCGACGAGGAGGGGCAGGAGTCGGCCGACGGGGTCCGGCACGACAAGGTGGAGATCCCCGATGCCGAGTCGTCCCGCGCCCCCGCCGAGTTCCGCAAGGAGCTGCTCGACGCCATGAAGCAGGCGCCGCCCGAGAAGTACAAGGAGCGGGTGAAGCAGTATTACGAGGAGCTGGTGAAGTGATCCCCCTGCTGCTCGCCCTCTCGCTCGCGGTCCCGCTGCGCAACCTGGCGGAGAAGGTGGAGGCCGAGCTGGAGGCCTGGGACCTGGCCGGCGCGGGCAAGGCGCTGGACGAGATCCTGCAGCAGAACCCCGACTCGGCCGAGGCGGCCTACTTCCGCGGGCGCCTGCTCTTCGAGCAGGGGCGCTACGAGGAGGCGGTGAAGTCGTACGCCGAGGCGCAGGAGCGGGGCGGGGGGCACGCGGTGGAGAGCGACCTGCGGCTGGCGCGGGCGGCGGCGGAGGAGACCCGGGGCGACGAGGTGGTGGAGAGCGCGCACTTCGTGGTCCGCACCCGGACGGGCAAGGACTCCTTGCTCGCGCCCTACGCGCTGGAGGCCCTGGAGAAGGCGTATGCCGGGCTGACCAAGGATCTGGGATTCGTGCCCGGCCACCGGGTGCGGGTGGAGATCTACGACTCCGCCAAGTCGTTGGCCCACGTCTCGCCCCTGACGGTGGAGCAGATCAAGAACTCGGGCACCATCGCCCTCTGCAAGTACAGCCGCCTGATGATCACCAGCCCCAAGGCGCTCCTGCGCGGCTATCCCTGGCTGGACACCGTCTCCCACGAGTTCGTCCACTACCTGGTGACGCAGAAGGGCCGCAACACCGTGCCCATCTGGCTGCAGGAGGGGCTGGCCAAGTTCCTCGAGACCCGCTGGCGCGGGCCGCCGGGGATGGCGGTGGACGAGATGTCGCTCACCCTTTTGCAGGACGCGGCGAAGAAGGGGAAGCTGATCCCCTTCGCCAGGATGCATCCCTCCATCGCCATGCTCCCCACCCAGGAGCAGGCCGCGCTCGCCTTCGCCGAGGTGGAGGCGGCCATCCGCCTCCTCTACCAGCGCGGGGGGCAGGCGGCGCTCACCGAGCTGGTCTCCGCCATGGCGGCGGGGATGGGCGAGGAGGACGCGGTGGCGCAGGCGTACGGGAAGAGCTTCGAGGAGTTCGAGGCGGACTGGCGGGCGGAGGTGCAGCGGCCGCGGGCCAAGGCGGTCTCCGCGAAGGCGGTGCGGCCCTCGGTGGCGAAGAAGCTGGTGTTCAGGGAGGACGCCAAGGGGCGGGCGGAGCCGCCTCCCCTGGAAGGGACGGCGGCGGACGTGAGCGGAGACCAGGAGGGCAAGCGGGCCGCGCGGCTGGGCGAGATCTTCTACGCCCGGCGGCGCTGGGCGGCGGCGGCCAAGGAATACGGGCGCGCCCGGCAGCGCCTCTCCCGGGAGGTGCCGCAGCTCTCCCGCCGCTACGCCTTCTCCGAGATGCAGCTGGGCCACTACGCCGAGGCGGAGGAGGCGCTCCGGGCCGCCACCGAGCGGGACCCGGACGACGAGGCGGCGCAGGCGCTGTACGCGCGGGTGCTGGTGAAGCGCGGCTCCCTGGAGAAGGCGAGAGCGGCGCTGGACAATGGAATCGCGGTGGACCCCTTCGACCCCGACCTGCACGCCACCTACGTGGAGGTGGCAAGGGGACTGAAGGATCCGGCGCTGGAGGAGCGGGAGCGCAGGGCGCTCGCCCTCGCCGCCGGAGTGTCTTTGGAAAAGGCGCAACATGAGTGAGCTGGCGGTCAACGGCAAGCTGGGCGTGGACGCTTCCGACGCGGAGCTGATCGAGGAGCTGGCGCGGGCGCGGGCGCGCATCGCGCAGGAGATCGGCAAGCGGGTGGTGGGGCAGGGAGCGGTGATCGAACAGCTGCTCATCGCCCTCTTCTCCCGCGGCCACTGCCTGTTCGTGGGCGTCCCCGGGCTGGCGAAGACGCTGCTCATCTCCACCCTGGCGGAGGCGCTCTCCCTCACCTTCAACCGCATCCAGTTCACCCCCGACCTGATGCCCAGCGACATCACCGGCACCGACGTGCTGGAGGAGGACCACACCACCGGGCGGCGCGCCTTCCGCTTCGTGCCCGGACCGGTGTTCGCCCACGTCCTTCTGGCGGACGAGATCAACCGCACCCCGCCCAAGACCCAGGCGGCGCTGCTCCAGGCGATGCAGGAGCACCGGGTGACCGCCGGGGGGCGCACCTATCCGCTGGAGGAACCGTTCCTGGTCTTCGCCACACAGAACCCCATCGAGCAGGAAGGCACCTATCCCTTGCCCGAGGCGCAGCTCGACCGCTTCATGTTCATGGTGGACGTGGGTTATCCCAGCGCGGACGAGGAGGTGCAGATCGTCCGCGCCACCACCTCCGGGGGGCAGCCGCAGGTGGAGAAGGTGCTCTCGCCGCAGCAGATCCGCGAGCTGCAAGAGCTGGTCTTGCGCGTGCCCGCCGCCGAGCACGTCATCCGCCACGCGGTGGAGCTGGTGCGCCGCACCCGCCCGCACGACAACGCCGGCAAGCACGTCAAGGATCACGTGAGCTGGGGCGCCGGTCCGCGCGCTTCCCAGGCGCTGATCCTCGCGGCCAAGGCCCGGGCCGCCCTGCAGGGCCGTCCGGCGGCCGATGTGCAGGACGTGCGGGCGCTGGCCGAGCCGGTCCTGCGCCACCGGGTGATCACCAACTTCCACGCCGAGGCGGAAGGGGTGGACTCGCGGAAGGTGATCGCCGAGCTGTTGCGCGAGACCAAGGCGTGACCCTCGACCCGGCCCTGCTCGCCCGGCTCGGGCCCCTTCAGGTAAGGGCGCGCAAGGTGATGGAGGGAGTGCTCACCGGCCTGCACAAGAGCCCCCACCACGGGCAGTCGGTGGAGTTCTCCGAGCACAAGGAGTACGCGCCGGGGGACGAGATCCGCCACATCGACTGGCGGGCCTTCGCCAAGCTGGACAAGTACTACGTCAAGCGCTTCGAGATGGAGACCAATCTCCGCGCCCTGCTGCTGGTCGACGCCAGCGGGAGCATGGCCTACGGGCGGGGGGCGATGACCAAGCTGCAGTACGCGGCGGTCTGCGCAGGGGCGCTGGCGTACCTGCTCTCCCGGCAGGGCGACCAGGTGGCGCTCTGCCTGGCCGGAGAGGGCGGCACCTGGATGGGGGTGCGCGACTTCCTGCCCTTCGCCTCCTCGCCTACCCACGTGCAGGAGCTCTTGCGCATGCTGGATGCGGGGCAGGGGCGCGGACCCACGCTCCTGCCCGAGGCCATCGACTTCGCCGCGGAGAAGGCCGGGCGCAGGGCCCTGGTGATCGTGCTCAGCGATCTCTTCGACGTCACCGAGCGGAGCATCCCGGCCCTGAAGATGCTCCGCTCCCGGCGCCACGACGTGCTGCTCTTGCAGACCCACGATCCCGAGGAGCTGGAGTTCCCCTTCGACGATCCCACCCGCTTCCTCTCCATGGAGGACGAGCGGCAGATCGAGGCGCAGCCCCGGCAGATCCGGGAGAGCTACCTCTCGGAGATGCGCCGCTTCCTGGAAGGGACGCGGCGGGAGCTGGCGCGGGCCGACGTGGAGGTGGAGCAGATCCGCACCGACGCTCCGCCCGACCGCGTCCTGCTCAAGCTTCTGGCGCGCCGCGAGGCAGCCTGATGCTGCAGTTCGCCCATCCGGCGTACCTCTGGGGCCTCTTCGCCATCGCCCTGCCCATCCTGGTGCACCTCTTCAACCAGCGGCGGCCGCGGCCGCTCGCGTTCGGGGCCATCGAGTTCGTGCTCCGCTCGCAGCGGCAGAAGGCGCGGCGGCTGCGGCTGCGGCAGATCCTGTTGCTCGCGCTGCGCTGCCTCTTGATCGCCGCGGTGGCCTGCGCGCTGGCGCGGCCTTCCTTGAAGCCGAAGGGCGCGCAGACAGCCGCGGCAGCG
>DATKAG010000270.1:0-10361 GCA_035498355.1 Myxococcales bacterium
TACGTGTCCCTGGACAAGTTCTGGGGAGTGGCCGAGGGCGGGCTCGGCTTCTGCGACGTGGTCTTCGGCTGGGACAGCGGCGACGTGCTCTACGACAACGCCACGGTGACCGGCTGGCACACCGGCTATCCCGACGTCCACGCCACGGTCGACCTCGGAACCTTCCGCCTCATCCCCTGGGAGGAGGGGACGGCGGCGTTCCTCCTGGACTTCGACGTTCCCGTCTCGCCCCGCGGCCTGTTGCAGAAAGTGGAGCAGAAGGCCCGGGCGCTGGGGTTCGCCGTCAAGTGTTCCTGCGAGTACGAGTTCTTCCTCTTCAAGGAGACGCCCGAATCCCTGAGGGCCAAGGGCTACGCCAACCTCACTCCGCTCTCCCCGGGCATGTTCGGCTACTCCTGGCTGCGCGCCTCCGAGAACGCGGCCCTGGTGCACGACCTGCAGGACAAGCTGGCCGCCTTCGACGTGGAGGTGGAAGGGTTCCACACCGAGACCGGGCCGGGAGTGTACGAGGCCGCCATCCGCTACGACGCGCTCCTGCGCGCGGCGGACAAGGCGGCGCTCTTCAAGACCGCCGCCAAGGAGATCTGCGCCCGCCACGGGGTGATGCCCTGCTTCATGGCCAAGTGGAACAAGGAGCTTCCGGGGTGCAGCGGGCACTTGCACCAGTCGCTCTGGACGCTCTCCGGGCAGCCGGCTTTCCACGATCCCCGCGGGCCCTCGGGGATGAGCAAGGCCATGCAGCACTTCGTCGCCGGCCAGGTGGCGCTGATGCCGGCCTTCACCGCCCTGATCGCTCCCACCATCAACTCCTACAAGCGGATGGTGCGCGGCGCCTGGTCGCCCACGCTGGCCACCTGGGGAGTAGAGAACCGCACCACCGCGCTGCGGGTGATCGGCGGCTCGCCGTCCTCCACGCGCGTGGAGTACCGGTTCGCGGCCGCGGACATGAACCCTTACATCGCCATGGCGGCGTCCGTCGCCAGCGGCCTCTACGGCATCGAGCACGAGCTTCCCTTGCCGGCGGAGACGCAGGGCAACGGCTACGAAGCCAGGGCGCAGCCGCTCCCCGCCACCCTGCGCGAAGCCACCGCGCAGCTGGCGGCATCGAAGGAGGCGCGGGAGCTTTTGGGCGAAGCTTTCGTCGACCACTACGTCCGCACCCGCGAGTGGGAGTGCCGGCAGTTCGAGAGCGCGGTGACCAGGTGGGAGCTCGAGCGGTACTTCGAGATCATCTGAGAGGAGACCGATGGCCAGCGTGATGAGCTTCCCCACCCGGATCGTCTACGGAAAGGGGGCGATCAAGGAGCTGCCCGCCGAGCTGAAGCGCGCGGGCGCCCAGAACCCGCTGCTGGTCGCCGACAAGGGCATCCTCCAGGCGGGCCTGTTGCGCTTCGTCACCCCGCTCCTCGAGCAGGCCGGCATCAAGGCCCAGGTGTTCAGCGAGTTCGAGCCCAATCCCACCGACGCGGACGCGCTGCGGGGCATCGAGGCGTACCGGGCAGCGGGCGCGGACAGCGTGCTGGGGGTGGGCGGCGGGGCCTCGCTGGACATGGCGAAGGCCATCGCGCTGCTGGTCAACCATCCGCCCCCGCTTCAGCAGTACGACGACGCCAAAGGAGGCGACGCGCGCATCACCTCTCCCATCCCGCCCATCCTCCAGGTGCCCACCACCGCCGGCACCGGCAGCGAGGTGGGCCGCAGCACGGTGCTGGTGATCGACGGCACCAAGACGGTGATCTTCTCCCCGGCCTTGATGGCGAAGGCGGCCATCCTCGACCCCGAGCTGACGGTGGGGTTGCCGCCCTTCATCACAGCCGCCACCGGGATGGACGCGCTGACGCACAACCTGGAAGCCTACGTGGCCAAGGGCGATCATCCCCTGGCGGACGCCATCGCCATCGATGGGCTGCGGCGCATCTCCGCGCACCTCGAACGCGCCGTGCGCAACGGCAAGGACCTGGAGGCGCGCGAGCAGATGCTCCTGGGCAGCGCCTTCGGGGCCATCGCCTTCCAGAAGGGGCTGGGCGCCTGCCACTCGGTGGCCCACGCGCTCACGCCGGTGGCCGGCACCCACCACGGGCTGGCCAACTCGCTGATGCTGCCCGCGGTGGTGAGCTTCAACCGCACGGCGGCGGAGGAGCGGCTGGCCACGGCCGCGGTGGCCCTGGGGGCCGATGCGAAGATGAGCGTGCAGGAGCGGGCCCACCTCTGCGCCGAGCTGGTGGACGACCTGCGGGGCGCCTGCGGGCTCCCGCGCCGGCTCTCGCAAGCGGGCGTGCTCAGGGAGATGATCCCGCGCCTGGTGGAGAAGGCGATGGCCGACGCCTGCCACCTCTCCAACCCGCGGGCGGTCACGCAGGTGGACTTCGAGCGGCTGATCAACGAGGCCTTCTGAAAGGCGAATCGACCGCCTCCGCCTGGAATCTATCCGGGTACATCCTGCGGAGGACATCGTGAAACCTCGTCTGGACATCGCCGCCATCTCGCCCGCCGCCTACCGCGGCATGCAGGGGCTGGAGCAGTTCATCCGCGAGAGCAGCCTCGAGCCGAAGCTGGTGCATCTCTTGAAGATGCGCGCCTCGCAGATCAACGGCTGCGCCTACTGCCTGGACATGCACTCGAAGGACGCGCGGGCGGAAGGGGAGTCGGAGCAGCGCCTGTACGCCCTGGAGGCCTGGCGGGAGGCGCCCTTCTACAGCGAGCGCGAGCGGGCGGCTCTGGAGTGGGTGGAGGCGCTCACCCTGGTCGCCGGAAGCCACGTGCCCGATGAGGTCTTCGAGCGGGCGCGCAAGCAGTTCAGCGAGAAGGAGCTGGTCGAGCTCTCGATCGTCGCCGTGGCCATCAACGGCTGGAACCGGCTGTGCGTCGCCTTCCGCGTCCAGCCCGGGACGTACCAGCCGCGCAAGCAGGCTTAATTGAGATACTGCCCCGCCTCGCGCAGCCGGCGGGCGCGGGCGCGCAAGACGGCGGCGTCGGTGGCCCGGGGCTCGATCTGCAGCACCCTCTCCAGGTCGGCCGCGGCGGCCGCCGCGCCGCCCAGCTTCTCGTAGAGCTGGGCCCGCTCGCGCAGGCCGCGCACGTTGTCCGGCGCCAGCATCAGCAGCCGGTCCACCGCGGAGAGGGCGCGGGGCATGTCGTTGCGCTCTTCGTACACGGCGCGGAGGTTCTGCAGCATCCGCACCAGGATCTCCTTGGGCCGGGCCGCGCGCAAAAGGCGGGTGTCGAACTTCACCTGCTCGCCCACCGCGCTGGCCAGGCGCTTCTTCAGCTCGTCCAGGCCGAGGAGCTGCCCGCGGTTGAAGGGATCCACCACCAGCTCCCCGCCCGCCAGGTGCACCTTGCAGAGGAAGTGGCCGGGAAAGCCCACCCCGTCCACCTGCAGCCCGCAGCGCCGCCCCACCTCCATGTAGATGATGCAGAGCGAGATGGGGATGCCGGTGCGCCGGTCGAGCACCTCGTTGAGGAAGCTGTTGCGCGGGTCGTAGTAGTCGGCCTGGTTGCCGGTGAACCCGAGCTCGTGGAAGAGGTAGGAGTTCATCCGCCCGATGCGCCGCTCCACCGTGGCGCCGGCGGGCAGACCCGATTGGACTCCCTCGGCCAGCCGATCGAGGACGCGCAGGTAGCGGGTCTCGTCCAGCTCCGGGTACTCCTCGCGCGCCACCGCCAGCGCCGCCCGCGCCAGGTCGACCGGCTCCTGGGCCACGAACCGCCTCAAGAGGCGTCGCGATGCATCCGCCCCATCCACGGCTCGATGGTAACACGCTACCGCCGGGCTACCGATCGTACAGGCGCAGGCGCTGCACCGGCTCGCCGCGAACCAGGTGCTTTTCCACGATCTCCTCCACGTCCGCCTCGGTGACGTGCCCGTACCAGACCCCCTCCGGGTACACCACCACCGAGCAGCCGTTCTCGCAGTTGTCCAGGCATCCCGCCTTGTTGGCGCGGATCTCCTCGTCCAGCCCGCGGGCCCGCAGCGCCTCCTTGAACTTCTTGAGGAGCGCGGGCGATCCCTTCCGCGTGCAGTCCCCCTTGGGGCTGTCCGGGGGGCGCTCGTTGAGGCAGACAAAGAGGTGCTTGCGGAAGGGAGGGGGCATCAGGCTTGCTCCTCGGCGAGCGCGGCGCGGAAGGCGGCGGCGTCGCCCAGCGTGGGATCCAGCGCCGCGTCGGCGCGGCCCCGGACCGCGGGGGAGAAGGAAAGGGCCAGCACCAGCGTGCGGGGCGGCACGCGCAGATGCAGGAGCGCCGGCGAAAGCGCGATCACCGGCGCGCGGGCCGCGGCCGCCCGGGCGATTTCCTCCTCGCTCTCGCACTCCACACAGGCCGCCATGTGCGTGGAGGTTGCCGCCTGCACCAGGCGGGCCAGCACCTGCTCCGGCACCGCTGCGGCGCGGAGCAGCACCGCGTCCGCGCCCGCTCCGCGCGACTCGTAGATCCGGTACTCCTCCGCCAGCGGCTCGGCGCGCAGCAGGGGAATGGAGACCGCGCCCGACGCCGCGGCCAACCCGGCCAGGTCGCCGCCACAGAGGGCCAGCGCCGCCGCCTCCGCCTCGTCGAGCGCCCGCGCCGCCTGGGCGACCTCCTTCTTCCGGGAGTCGAGCAAAGGAATCCGCTCCAGGCCTTGCCGCTGGCGGTCGATGGCGTGCGCGAAGTTGCGGATCGAGGGGGTGACGCCCGCGCGCGGGTCCATGTGGCTCAGAGCAGCCGCAAGAGCCGCTGCCTCATGGTGTCGCGGGTCTGCGGATCGGGGGCCGCGTGCACCGCCCGCTCCAGCGCCTCCACCGCCTTGCGGCGGAACCCCTTCTGCTCGTAGAGGCTGGCCAGCGCCCGCAGCGCCTGGAAGAGGTTGGGGCGCAGCTCCACCGCCCGCTCGTAGGCGGTGATGGCGTGGAACAGCTCCCCTTCCTCGTGCAGGGCGCGGGCGAGGGCGAAGTGGGCGCGGGGAGAGAAGGCGTCCTCCTTCACCGCCTTCTCCAGCACGGCGCGCGCTTCCGCCGGCTTCTTCTGCTCCAGGAGCTGCAGCCCCTCCTCGTAGAGCTTGTCCGCCTTGGCGGTGGCTGCCGCCGCCTGGGCCGCCGCCCCGCCGGAGAGCCGCGCCTCCACCCGGCGCAACAGCTCGGGGATGTGGAAGGGCTTCTCCAGGTAGTCGTCCGCCCCGAAGGTCTCCCGGGCGTCGTGCGCGTAGCGCCAGCCGCGGTAGACCGCGCTCACCAGGATCACCGGCAGGGTGCGGGTGCGCGGGCTGGCCTTGAGGCGGGCGCAGATCTCGAAGCCGTGCACGAAGGGGAGCATGGCGTCGAGCACCACCAGGTCGTAGCGGTTGGCCTTCAGCTTCTCCTCCGCCTCCCGCCCGTCGCGCGCCAGGTCCACCGAGTACTTGGCCGACTTCAGCGTCCGATCCAGCATGCGGAGGATGTCGGGGTCGTCGTCCACCGCCAGGATGCGGGCCGGGCCGGTGCGGACCTTCACCGCCTCCAGCACCTCGTCCTCCTCGTGGTCCTCGCCCACCTCCAGCTCCAGGTCGTCCTCCTCCTTGAGGGCCTCGATCTCCTCCAGCTCGCCCTCGTCCTCCACCTCGCCCAGGGCGATCACCTCGGTGTGCCCGCCGCCCGATCGCTGCTCGGGCAGGACGCTGGCGAAGGAGGCGGCGCCGCCGGCCTCGGCCGCCGATCCGCGCCAGTGCGACTCGCCCCGCTCCTTGGCGTCGTAGGCGCCGGCGATGGCGTGCTCCAGCGGCCCAGGCATGGCGGCGTAGGGCGAGACCTCCAGGCCGGTGATGAAGCGCAGCTCCTCCAGGACGTCGAAGCCGTCCGCCCCGGCGCTCACCGCCACGTGCAGCCGTTCGCCCTCCTTGGAGAGGGGAAGCACCAGGTCCGACTCCGCCACCGGGCGGGGAATGGAGTCGAGCACGGTCAGGTCCAGGGCGGTGCGCGAAAGATCGACGCCGGGGATGCCCAGCTGCTCGGCGATGAGCGCCAAGAGGGCGGGCTCGGGAACGCCCGCCTCGACGACCGCGCCGAGGAAGGAAGAAAGGCTCGCCGATTCGCTCTGGGCGCGGCGGAGCACGTCCTCGGGCAAGGCCTGGCGTTCCGCGAGCAGGCCGGCGATGGCTTCCAGCGATGCCACGGAATTTCTTGATTACCACAGGGGAGGCTTTTGCCACTACGCGGCGAAGAGGAAATCGCGCCCCTGCAGGTAGCCTCGCGCTCCCAGCAGTCCGAGGATCTCCTCGCGGGCGCCGGCAGCCCCCACGGCGCAGAGCATCAGCGGGCCCTCGGGCCCGGCGAGGTCCCGCTCGCCCCGCACGGGCCGGCCCCGGGCGACCTGCTTGGTCCGGTCCACGTCGTAGAAGGCCCCGGGGCGCAGCCCGTGGAATTCCAGCTCCCGGGCCAGCCGCTTGCCCGTGGGGCCGGCGCCCCAGATGTCGAACGCCCGCCCGCGCAGCGGCCCCCGCGCCAGGTAGTGGGCGCGCAGGCGGACCATGGCTTCGGCGCGGTAGGCGGCGCCCGTCCGCGTCAGGCGCTCCGCCCCGTCGCGCCACTCCAGCAGGACCTCCGGCACCTTGGCCAGCTCCCAGCCGCGCTCCAGGAGGCGCAGGAGCAGGTCCCAGTCCTCCGCCCATCCGTGGTCTTCCCAGCCTCCCTCCAGCGCTTCGCGCCGGAAGGTGGCGCTGGGATGGACCAGCGAGGCCTCGATGAAGCGGCCCTCCCGGCATTGTTCCTTGCTGACGGTCTGGTTCAGCCAGGTCTCCAGGCGGAGCAGGCCGGCCGAGAGAGGGCGAGGGATGCAGCGGACCAGGCTTCCCACGGCGCCCAGCGAGGGATCGCTCTCGAGCATCTCCGCTTGCAGGCGCAGGCGATCGGGATGGACGACGTCGTCCGCGTCCATGCGGGCGATCAGCTCGCCGTGGCAGTGGGAGAGGCCGAGATTGAGGGCAGCGACCAGGCCGCGGCCGTGTCCGCGGAAGACGCGGACGCGCTCGTCGCGCCGCGCGGCCTGGGCGAGGAGCGATGGGGTGGAATCGGTGGAGGCGTCGTCGATGCAGACGACTTCGTAGGGAGGAGCTTCGCGTTGGTGAAGAAGTCCTTCCAGCGCTTCGGGGAGCGTCGCGGAAGCGTTGCGGGCGGGGAGGAGGACGCTGATCAATGTTCGCCAAAGACCTCGCGCATGGAGTTGGCGATTTCGCCCAGGGTCGCTCGCGACTTCACCGCCGCGACGATGCGGGGGAAGAGGTTTTCCGTTCCTTCGGCGGCGCGCTTCAGATCGGAGAGGGCGCGGGTCGCGGCGGCGTTGTCGCGCTGGCGGCGGAAGGCCCGCACCCGGGCCGCCTGCTGCTCCTCCAGGGCGGGGTCGATGCGCAGCATCTCGAAGGGCGGCTCGCCGGAGACGGTGAACTCGTTCACGCCCACCACCACCTCCTTTTTCTCCTCCACCGCCTTCTGCGCGGCGTAGGCCGCGTCGTCGATCTCGCGCTGCGGGTAGCCGCGGGAGATGGCCTCCACCATCCCGCCCATCTCGTCGATCTTGCGCAGGTACTCGACGGCCTTGGCCTCCAGCTGGTCGGTGAGCGACTCCAGCGCCCAGGAGCCGCCCAAAGGATCGATGAAATCGCAGACCCCGCTCTCGTAGGCGACGATCTGCTGCGTGCGCAGGGCGATGCGGGCGCTGGCCTCCGTGGGGAGGCTCAAGGCCTCGTCGCGGCCGTTGGTGTGCAGCGACTGGCACCCGCCCAGCACGGCGGCCAGGGCCTGCAGCGACACGCGCACCACGTTGTTGTCCGGCTGCTGCGCGGTGAGGGTGGACCCGGCGGTCTGGGCGTGGAAGCGCAAGGTGCAGGAGCGCGGGTCCCTGGCCTTGAAGCGCTCCTTCATGGTCCGGGCCCAGAGCCGGCGGGCGGCGCGGAACTTCGCCACCTCCTCCATGAAGTTGTTGTGCACGTTGAAGAAGAAGCTCAGCCGGCCGGCGAAGGAGTCCACGTCCAGCCCCCGCCGGACCGCCGCGTCCACGTAGGCGATGCCGTCGCCCAGGGTGAAGGCGATCTCCTGCGCCGCCGTCGAGCCCGCTTCCCGGATGTGGTAGCCGGAGATGGAGATGGGGTTCCACCTGGGCACCACCCGCGAGCAGTACTCGAAGGTATCGGTGATCAGCCGCATGGAGGGGCCCGGCGGGTAGATGTACGTCCCCCTGGCCATGTATTCCTTGAGCACGTCGTTCTGGATGGTGCCGGAGAGCTCCGCCGGCGCGGTGCCGTGCGCCTCGCCCACCGCCTGGTAGAGCGCCAGCAGGGTGGCGGCGGTGGCGTTGATGGTCATGGAGGTGGAGACCTTGCCCAGGTCGATTCCCTGGAACAGGCGCTCCAGGTCGTCGACCGAGTCGATGGCCACGCCCACCCGGCCCACCTCCCCGCGCGCCCTCGGGCTGTCGGAGTCGTGGCCCATCTGCGTGGGGAGGTCGAAGGCGGTGGAGAGGCCGGTCTGCCCTGATTTCAAGAGGTAGTGGAAGCGCTCGTTGGTCTGCTCCGCCGTCCCGAACCCGGCATACTGGCGCATGGTCCAGAAGCGCCCGCGGTACATGCTGGGCTGCACCCCGCGGGTGAAGGGATGCTCGCCGGGGAAGCCGACACCTGGCGGAGGATCGGCGGGCGAGTAGAGCGGCTCGATCTCGATGCCGCTGGAAGTGCGGAAGAGCGCCTTGCGCAGCGCGCCCGGCCTGGCCGCGGCCTTGCCGTACATCTCGCGCGCCCACTTCTCCAGCGGTGTCATCTGCGTGCTCCTTCGGCGAAGCAGGTCGCGTACCAGATGGCGGCCTCCGGCCGCCGCGCCCACGAAAGGAAAGCCTCCAGCGCCCGATCCACTTCGACCGCTCCCAGGAGGCCGCCTTCCACCAGGGCAGGCCGCGCGCCCGCGAGCTGGGAATGGATGTTCTCCACGAACCCCGGCCATTTCCGCTCCCCGGCGCAGGAGCCGAAATAGATCCAGGTGGAGCGGACCGGCGCCGCGCCCGCCTCGTGCAGCAGGGAGACCAGCCGGCGACCGATGAAGGGATCGCAGCCGATCCGGTCGTAGCTGCGCTGGAACGCACGCCAGAGGGCGGCAAACCCCGGCGGCTCTGGCCAGCAGCGGAAGACGTCGTGGTCGTCGTCCTGCAGGACCACCCGGCCGCCCCGCTTGACCGCCCGCACCATCTGGCGCACCACCCGGAGCGGATCGCCCACGTGCTCGAGGACGAAGCGGGCGTGCGCCAGGTCGAAGCGCCCCCACTCCTCCGCTCGCAGCGGAGGATCGGCCACGTCGCCCTGGCGCAGGTCGAGGAGCTCGTGCTTCTCGGCGCGGGCCAGCTGTTCCGCGCTGCGTTCGATGCCAAGCAGGCGGGTGCCGGCGGCCCGGGCCATCTCCAGCGAGAGCTGGCCCAGGCCACAGCCGAAGTCGACGATGGAGTCGCCGGGCTGGATGGACAGCTCGCGCAGGGCGGCGTCGTTCAGGAGCCGGTTGAGCAAGGACAGCCGGTCCTGCTCGGCCGGGGAGGTGCCGTGCAGATAGGCGGGCTCCGCGCTCATAGGACGGCTTGTAACGCGATCTAGGTGACGACGACCAGCTTGGCCCCCGACTCCACCGCCGAACCCTCCACGGCGTGAAGCTCGCTCACCTTTCCCGCCTTGGGGCTCTTCAGCTCGTTCTCCATCTTCATCGCTTCCACCACCACCAGGCCCTGGCCTTCCTGCACCTCGTCGCCCACCTTCACCAGCACCCGGGTGACCTTGCCGGGCATGGGCGCGTCGACGCGCTGCGGCCCCTCCAGGGTGAACTTCCCGGCGGCCCGGCGCAGGCGCAGCTTGCGCTCGTCGAGGATCTCCAGCGGGTACACGCTTTCGCCCACCAGGACGCTCACCTTCCCGTCTCTTCCCTGCTCGATGTCGCAGCGGTAGCTGCCCGAGCCGACGATCAGGCTGAGCGCCACCCCCTGGAGCTGGAAGGCGTCGATGTCCAGCGCCCGGTCGCCCACCACCACCAGGTAGCCGTTCTCGCGCGGCAGCACCTCCACCACCTGCTCCTGGCCGTCGACGATGGTGGTGTACTTCATCGCGATCTCCGCAGCGCCAGGAGGCGGCCGGCGCGCGCCCAGGGCGACTCCGCCGGGGCCGCGGCGGCGGGCTGCCGCAGGGCGGCGCGCTGGTCCTGCCCGAACTGCCAGATGGCGGCCGCCACCTGCGCGATCGCCTCCTCGCCGGTCTGCTCGCGGCGCAACAGGCGCTCCTGCGCGCGCCCCAGCAGGCCGGTGTCGTAGTCGCCCTTGCGGAACTCCTCCAGGTCGAGCACGCGCTTGAGGTAGGCGACGTTGGTGGTGATTCCCTTCACCGCCGTCTC
>DATKAG010000271.1:0-9476 GCA_035498355.1 Myxococcales bacterium
GATCACGCCTTCGCCCGTCCTGGCGTCCAGGTTGCCCGTGGGCTCGTCGGCGAGCAACAGCGGCGGCCGGGCCAGCAGCGCCCGGGCGATGGCGACCCGCTGCCGCTCCCCGCCGGAGAGCGCCGCGGGCCGGGCGCCGCGCTTCTCCGAGAGGCCCACCCGCTCCAGCGCCAGAAGGGCCCGCCGCTCGGCGTCGGGGACGCCCTCGCCGAAGAAGTCGGGCAAGAGAACGTTCTCCAGCGCGCTGAGGGCGGGGAGGAGGTTGAAGCTCTGGAAGATGAAGCCGATCTGCGTGTGCCGCAGGGCGGAGAGCTCCGCGTCGCTCACCGTGCGCAGGTCGCAGCCGAGGACCCGCGCCTCGCCCCCGAAGGAGCGGTCCAGCCCGCCCAGGATGTGCAAGAGGGTGCTCTTCCCGCTCCCGCTCTGGCCCTCCACCGCCACGAACTCCCCCCGGCGCACGGTCAGGTCCACGCCGCGCAACAGGTCCTCGGGAGCGTCGCCCGGCTCCCGCGGAGGATAGCGCTTGACGATGCCCCGCAGCTCGATCGCGCTCATGGGGCCGACAGCTCCACGTCCAGGGTGGCGCCCAGCCGGTCGGGGAAAGCTTCCGCCGAGAGCATCAGCCGCACGGTGCGCAGCGGCTCGATCACCTGGCTGACGAAGGAGCGGGAGACGTACGCCTGCGGGCCGCTGCCGTAGGCGTCCTGGGGAAGCGCGCGCAGGGAGGCCGCCAGCTTCCCGAAGTCCACCCGCAGCGCCGCTCCCGCATCCGCGTAGAGCACCGCCGAGGGCAGCTCGGCGGCGCGCGGCGTCCGGCGCAGCTCGTCGGGCCGCAGGGGTCCTCCCATCAGGTAGGCGATGGGCTTGCCCTCGATCTCGCGGACGCCGAACCGGGCGCCCTTGCCGGCCGGATAGCTGACCTGGAAATCGTCGCCGCTGCGCCCGACGCGCGCCCCCAGCGCCGGCAGCTCCTTGCCCACCTGCTCCAGCGCGCGCAAGAGGCGCTGCCGGTCGCGCACCTCGGCCAGGGCCACCAGTTGCACGGTCTCGAAGGGGCTTCGCACCCGCCAGTCGAACCCGTAGTCCACCGCCTGGCCCAGGTTCGCGCCCTTGGCCAGCATCAGGGCCACGGCCACTCCGGGGGCCACGGAGGCGAAGGCCTCCGCGTCGGCCCCGTGCAGCCTGGCGAGCAAGGGGCCCAGCTCGGGATTGCCGCGCAGCGATTCCAGAAGCCGCGCGGGCGCGATCCCCAGGCGGCCGCGCACGGGCGCCTCCGGCGGAAGCAGCTCCACCAGCGAGGCGCCTCCTCCGGGCAGCGCCGCCTGGACCTCCTGGGCCTGGGCCTGGGGAAGCTGGGCGAACATGCGCAGGGCGATCCCCTGTTCCGCGGCCTGCAAGGAGAGGGCGGCGTCGCCCGGGAGCGTGCGAGAGGTGAGCCGGGGGGGCAGCCCGCTTCCCGCGGGCGCCCAGAAGATCAGGTCCTGCGCGCCCAGGCGCTTGCGCGCGCCGTCCAGCCCCGGGTCCCGCGTGAGCGACTGCCCGGGCGGACGCGCATCGGCCTCCGCCACCGAGGCGGCGGGGTCGGCGGTACGCGCCAGCACGCCGAAGCCGCGGATCACCGCCACCGCCATCCGGCGTCCCCTGCCCTCGTAGACCCGGGCGCCCTGCGGCTGCTGGGCGGCGGGCGCGAAGCCGGAGCGCTCCGCCAGCCGCTGCACGGTGGCCAGGAAGGCGTCGGATTTCGCCACCGGCAAGGCGGCGATCCAGTCGGGGCGATCCGGTCCGGCGAGCAGCGCCAGCGCGGCGCCTCGCTCCGGATCCAGGCCGGCGGCGAGGAGCCCGTCGCGGGTGAGGGGATCGAAGCCGAGCTGCGCGGCCAGCGCCCGGCGGCCGTCCCCGATCTGGTCTCCCCCTGGCAGCGAGACGGCCCGGTCGGCCAGCGCGGAAAGGTGCTGCGCCAGCACGCCCAGGGGCGCCGCCACCACCGCCCCGCCGGGATGCGGGGGCAAGAGCTCGAGGGCGCTGGCCGCCGGCTTCGCTCCGCAGCGCGAGCATCCCGCGGCGAGGAGGAGCAGCGCCCAGGAGCGCGATCTCATGGGAGCGGGCGTTCTACGGTCCCCGGCGCGAGCGCACCATGCGCTGGAACCGCGGGTTCTTGCTCATCGACCAGAGATAGGCCCCCTCCACCGCCGCCACCCCCAGGAGCAGCGGCCCGCTGAAGGGCAACGCCAGGGCCGCCACCACCCCGACCCCGAGGCCGATCAGGTTGGGCTTCATGAGGAAGGCTTCCTTGACGTACCCGTCGGCCATTTCGCCTTACGACTTGACGCCCTCGCGGCTGCCCAGGGTCTTCTGCCCTTCGGGAGCGGCGGCGGGGGCCTCGAGGCCCATCTCCTGCTTGAACTGCTTGAGGAGCTCCTGGGCGCGGATCTTCTCCGCCTCCTCCTCGATCTTCATCCCCTGCGTGTCGACGTTGGACATGGCCATGTCCATGCGCGCTTCGTTGACCGCGGTCTTCTCCTGGATCTTCTGCAGCATCTCGTCGTGGGTGGCGTCGATGCCCGCCACCTGGAAGCTCTCCATGGCGTCGGCCACCTTGCTCTGCCACTTGGCCCGCCGGGCGTCGCGCAGGGCCTGCATCGCCTCGTTGGTCTTGCGGTCCTTCTCCCGCATGAAGGCCTGCTTCACCTGCATGGCCTTGTCGAAGGCCTGGCGGGCGGCCATCAGCTGCTGCTCGTTGCGGGCCAGGGCCGACTTCACCGTCTGCAGCTGGGTGGCGTAGGTGGTGGCGATGTCGTCGCGGTTGGCCTGGATGGCGGCCTTCACCTTGGAGGTCAGCTCGCCCACGTCGTTCTTGTACTTGGTGTTCTCCTTCTCCAGCAGCGTGACGTTCGCCTTCACCATGGCGATCGACTCGTTCATCTTCGGGACCTGGTCGTTCAGGTCGCGGATGTTCTGCTCGAGGATCAGCTCGGGATCCTCGGCGGCGGAGATCATCCAGCCGAACATCGAACGGAAGACGCGCTTCATGCGCTGCCACATAGCGAAAGCCTCCAGTGGATCGGCCCCTCAAAGCATAGCTTGAGATCGCTGGCAAGGATGGGTATTTCGCCGCCTGCATGCTCCCCGGGTGCAGAGAGCCGCACGAGCTGTACCCGGACTGGAGCCGCGATTTCGGCCGCGCAGCTCCGCTGGAGCTGGAGGTCGGGCCGGGCAGGGGAGCGTTCGCTCTCGACCACGCCGCGAGGCACCCGGAGATCGACCTGGTGGCCATCGAGTCGCGCCGCTCGGACTGCGAGCTGATCCGGGCCCGCGCCGCCCGCCGCGGCTTGCGCAACCTCATGATCCTGCAGGGCGACGCGAAGCTGCTCCTCGCCCGCCTCTTTCCCCCGGGGTCGCTCTCGGCGGTGCACGTGCAGTTCCCCGACCCCTGGTGGAAGAGGCGCCACCACAAGCGGAGGATGGTGGACGCGGACTTCGCCGTGCAGATGCGGCGCCTGTTGGCCCCCGGTGGATCCGTGGACTTCCGTACCGACGTGGAAGCCTACGCCCGCGAGGGAGAGCGGACCTGGCTTCGGGCCGGGTTCGAGAGGCTGCCGGACGAGCCGCCGGAGGTCCTCTCCACCCGGGAGCGGCGCTACGCCGTGACCGGCCAGCGCGTCTTCCGCGCCCGCTTCCGCAACCCCGCCGCCGCGGTCCCGGCGCAAAGCAGCGGCCGATCGGGCCGCGAGTGGCGCGACGTGCGCCGCAAGTGAGGGGAGGCCGAGGTGATCGCGCTCCGCCCGCATGTCCATTCCGTCGCGGCGGCGGACATGGACGGCGACGGCAAGGTCGACCTGGTCTTCAACGACAGGGCCGGGTCGCGCGTGATCTGGCTGCGCGGCCGCGGCGACGGATCGTTCGCCGCGCCGCGCGAGTACGGGACTGGACAAGGGCCGGTGGGTCTGGCGTCCGCGGACGTCGACGGCGACGGCATCGCCGACCTTGCCCTCTGCCAACCGGGCGGCGGCGTTCGCCTCTTCCTCGGCGGGCCCTCGGGGCTTCGCGAGGGCGGGACCCTTGCCGCCGCCACCGCCGCGGGCGTGGAAGTCTTCCTGACGAGGTAGAGTCCCCGCCCATGCTCCTCTCCCTCCTCCTCGCCGTCGATGCCGCCCTGCAGCCGTTCGTGAAGGTGGACGCTCCCGCCGTGGCGCTCGAGCACGTGCGGGTGATCGACGGGACCGGCGCGGCACCAAAAGAAAACCAGACCCTCTTCATCGTCAACGGGAAGATCGCCGCCCAGGCCCCGGCCGACGCCCAGAAGCTGGACCTCTCCGGCCGCACCGTGATGCCCGGGCTGGTGGGCATGCACGACCACCTCTTCTACCCGATGGGCGGCGCCATCTTCGGGGAGATGGCCTACAGCTTCCCCCGCCTCTACCTGGCCGCCGGCGTCACCACCATCCGCACCGGCGGCAGCATCGAGCCGTACTCCGACATCGAGCTGAAGAAGTCCATCGACCAGGGGAAGACGCCGGGCCCCTCCATCTTCATCACCGGTCCCTACCTGGAGGGCGAGGGATCGTTCGCCCTGCAGATGCACGCGCTGCGCGGCCCCGACGACGCCCGCGCCTTCGTGAACTTCTGGGCCGACCAGGGCGCCACCTCCTTCAAGGCCTACAACACGCTCTCCCGGGCCGAGCTGGGGGCGGCCATCGAGACGGCCCACAAGCGCAAGCTGAAGGTGACGGGACATCTCTGTTCCATCGGGTTGGCCGAGGCGGCCGGCCTGGGCATCGACGACCTGGAGCACGGCCTGCTGGTGGACACCGAGTTCTTCGCGGGCAAGAAGCCCGACCAGTGCCCCAACCCCCGCGAGGCCCTGCTCGACCTGATCAAGATGGCCCCCTCCGATCCGCGCCTGGCGAAGCTCGTCGCCGAGCTGGTGAAGCGCAAGGTGGCGGTCACCTCCACCCTCGCCGTTTTCGACGCCTTCAGCGAGGAAGGTTTCCGCCGGGCGCTCACGCCCCTGATGCTGGAGTCTGTCTCCGCAGACACCCGGGCGCGCTTGCTGCAGGCGCACATCGCGCGCGATCCCTCGATCTGGCCGGGGGCCGTGAAGCTGGAGATGGCCTTCGAGCGGGCCTTCGTGCTGGCCGGGGGCCTGCTCATCGCCGGGTGCGATCCCACCGGGAACGGGGCCGTGCTGGCGGGCTTGGGCGACTGGCGCGACGTGGAACTCCTGGTGGATGCCGGCTTCACCCCGCTGGAGGCCCTGAAGATCCATTCGCACAACGGCGCCCTCTGGCTGGGCGAGCAGGACCGGATCGGGACGCTGTTGCCGGGGAAGGACGCGGACGTGGTGGTGGTGCAGGGCGATCCGTCGAAGAACGTCGCCGACATCGAGAAGGTGGAGATGGTGTTCAAGAAGGGCCTGGGATTCGACTCGCGCAAGCTCTTCGACTCGGTGCGCGGCGTGGCGGGCATGCGGTGAAGCGGGCGGCGCTGCTCCTCTTCTGCGCTTGCGCCATGCCCCCGCCCCCGCAGGGGAGCGCGGGACCGGCCGAGGCGGTGCAGGACCTCGCGGCCGCGCTGCAGAAGGGGGACGCCGCCGCCGCCTGGGCGCTGCTCTCCGCCCGCACGCAACAGGAGGCGGACGCGATCGCCGCCCGCGCCCGGGCGGCCACGGACGCGGGGCCGGAATCGGGGCGATCGATGCTCTTCGCCAGCGCCCTTCCCGGCGGCGCGGTGGAGGTGCGCCTTCTCAGCCTGAGCGGGGATACGGCGGAAGTGCGGGCGGGGACCGACGGGGGCGGCCGCGTCTACCGGGTGGTGCGCGAAGGGGGACGCTGGCGCGTCGACCTGGACCTGCCTCATTGATATGTTTGCCGGCGAAGGAGACGCCATGGCGGACCTCTTGCACCCCCGAGAGACCGATGCGGAAGAGCCCGAGGAGACGCCCGACGATCGGGGCGAGTTCGTCGTCGCCGTGGCCGCGGAGAACCAGGTACAGGCCCAGCTTTTCCTCTCCATCTGCGAGGGGGAGGAGATCCCCGCCATCCTCCAGTCGCCGCGCAGCGGGCCGGTGGGCACCATCTCCTCGCCCGTCGACGGCTTCAACATCCTCGTCCCCCGCCGCGACGCGGCCCGCGCCATCGCCCTGCTCGAGGATCGCAAGCGGGCGCTGGAGTCCGATCCGGATGCCGCCGCCCGCGCGGCGGAAGAAGAGGAAGCGGAGACGGAGAGGTAACCCGTCGACGTCGACGTCAACGTCCAGAACCCGGCTTCAACGCGACGCCGTCTGGATCTTCGCCACCCTGCGCGAAGCGTCGAGCGGCCGCGCCAGCGCCAGTCCCGCCACCTTCCAGCTCTTGTAGCTCGCCTGCCGCTGGACGAAGGCGTCGAGGGGCTCGTCGATCACCGCCCGCTCGCTGCCCGTGCTGGCGTGCCGGACCACCAGCCCGGTTCCGCTCTTCACCACGAACCCCATGTGCGTGATGCGCACCACCCGGCTGGGGTCCTCCTCCCGCACCACCATCACCACCGTGCCGGGCGCGATCTCCCTGGCGTGCTTCTGCACCTCGGCGAGGGGCAGGTAGCGCACCCGGTACTTCCCGTCGGGGATGTCGGCCGGGGCAAGGCGCTTGAGCGCGGGCACCTGGGACCACTGCTCCTTCACCAGGGTGAGGGTGGAGGAGGGCGCGCGGCGGTCCAGGGCCGGCACCTCGTCCGCCAGGTAGCCCTTGCGGGTGTTGGCCGGGAGCCACTGCGCCTCGGTGAAGTGGTTGCGGCTCTGGAAGCTGGGCTTGCCGTCCGCGTAGCGGATGTCGCTCAGCACCGACTTCGCCTGGTCCAGGCTGCCGGCGTTGGCCAGCGCCAGCACCGTCTCCACGTAGGTCTGGCAGTCGACCCCGTCGGTGCGGAAGAGCGGGCCCGGCTCGGGGCCGGAGGTGCCGTCTCCCAGGGGGAGGTCGGTGTAAGGCACACCCAGGAAGAGCCCGCTCAGGGCCCCGATCCGCTCCGCGAAGGGAAGCCTGTGGGCTTCCGCGACCTTCGCGTCGAGCTGGGCGTCGCTCATGGAGAGGACGGGGGCGGCGGCCAGGAGCGCGGCGAGCAGGAGGGACATCGGGCAGATGGTAGGCGGGCCGGGCCCGCCAGGCAAAGAACCGCCGCAAAATTGACGGCGGTCCGGACCCGGAATACGCCAGAAGCACAGTGGAAAACCTCAGCGAACACCTTCCATCCGGCGCGGCGTTGCGGGCCCCGTCCGCGCTCCTGGCTTCCGCCCTGGCGCTCGCTTGCGCGAGCGGGCCGGGGCTGCGCGTGCGGGCCGACTCGGTCGCCGCCGACCTGCAGGCGGCCCGGGACCTGAAAGGGGAGGCCTGCGCGTCCCGCGAGCTGGCGACCGCGGACGCCAACCTCCGCTCCGCCCGGCTGGCCATCGATCAGGGCGAGACGGCCCGCGCGGAGTCGCTCCTCCAGGTGGCCGCGCCGGCCGCGCACGATGCGCTGGTCAAGAGCAAGGAATGCAAGGCGGTGACGGTGCAGAGGCCGCCCGAGGCGCAGCCCGCGGCCCCGGCGCCCGTGCCGGTGCTCAAGGTCACCGCCAAGGACGCCGACGGCGACGGCGTTCCCGACGTGGACGATCTCTGCCCCGACGTCCCCGGGCCGGCGGAGCGGAAGGGCTGCCCGGTGTTCAGCGACCGCGACGGCGACGGCGTGGCGGACGACATCGACCGTTGCCCCGACCTGTCCGGCCCCAAGGAGAACTTCGGCTGCCCCTGGCCGGATCGGGACGGCGACCGGGTGGCGGACAAGGACGATCGCTGCCCGGACGAGCCGGGCTCGGCGGAGAACCAGGGCTGCCCGCGCAAGGCCACGCTGATCGTGGTCAAGCGCGACCGGATCGAGCTGAAGCAGCAGATCCACTTCCAGCCCAACCGGGCCATCATCCTCTCCGACAGCTACCAGGTGCTCCGGGAGGTGGCGGAGGCGCTCAAGGAGTCGCCGGCCACCACCGTGCGCATCGAGGGCCACACCGACAACGTGGGCAAGCGCTCCGAGAACCTCAGCCTCTCCCAGGACCGGGCGGACGCGGTGAAGCAATACCTGGCGAAGGAGGGCGTCTCCGCCGGGCAGATGAGGTCGGTGGGCTACGGGCAGAAGCGGCCCATCGCCTCCAACTCCTCGCGCGCCGGCCGCACCCTCAACCGGCGGGTGGAGTTCCACATCACTTCTGCCGGTATGTGATCCGGCCGCGGGTCAGATCGTAGGGGGAGAGCTCGAGCTTCACCCGGTCGCCGGGGAGGATGCGGATGCGGAACTTGCGCATCTTCCCGCTGGCGTACGCCAGCACCGAGTGCTTGTTGTCCAGCTCGACGCGGTAGTTGCCCCCCGCGAGCTCCTCGCGCACGGTCCCCTCGACCTCGATCCCCGGTTCCTTTTCCGACATGGGCGCGCCCTTCTACCCCGCCTTCGGCGCCGCCGCCACCGTTTCCGGAGCGGCCATGTCGGCAAACTGCTTGAAGTTGTCGTTGAAGAGCCTCGCCAGGTTCCGGGCCTTCTCGTCGTAGGCCGCCTTGTCCGCCCAGGTGTCGCGCGGGTTGAGCACCTGGCTGGGGACGGCGGGAGCGTCGGTGGGGATCTCGAAGCCGAAGATGGGGTCCTTCACGTACTTGACGTGATCGAGCTTGCCGTCGAAGGCGGCGTTGAGCAGCGCCCGGGTGTGCTGGATGGACATCCGCTTGCCCACCCCGTAGGGCCCGCCAGTGAACCCGGTGTTCATCAGCCATACCCGGGTACCGTGGCGGGCGATGTTGGTGGTGAGGAGCTTGCTGTAGACGGTGGGGTGCAGGGGCATGAAGGGCGCCCCGAAGCAGGTGGAGAAGGTGGCCTGCGGCTCCTTCACCCCGATCTCCGTCCCTGCCACCTTGGCCGTGTACCCGGAGAGGAAGTAGTAGGCCGCCTGCGCCGCGGTGAGGCGGGCGATGGGCGGGAGCACGCCGAAAGCGTCGTAGGTGAGCATCACCACGTTCTTCGGCTGCCCGCCCATGCCGGAGCGGCTGGCGTTGGGGATGTAGTCGATGGGGTAACAGGCGCGGCTGTTCTCGGCCAGGGAGGCGTCGTCGAAGTCCAGCTCCCGCGACTCCGGGTTCATCACCACGTTCTCCAGCACCGTCCCGAACATGCGGGTGGTGGCGTAGATCTCCGGCTCCGCCTGGGAGGAGAGGCGGATCACCTTGGCGTAGCAGCCGCCCTCGAAGTTGAAGACGCCGTGCGAGCCCCAGCCGTGCTCGTCGTCGCCGATCAGCGTGCGCCGGGCGTCGGCGGAGAGAGTGGTCTTCCCCGTCCCGGAAAGGCCGAAGAACACCGCCGTGTCGCCGCCCGGGCCGATGTTGGCCGAGGCGTGCATGGGCATGATCCCCTTCTGGGGGAGGACGAAGTTCATCAGGGAGAAGGCGCTCTTCTTCATCTCCCCCGCGTACTCGGTGCTGGAG